>JAHFBX010000063.1 GCA_023249815.1 Candidatus Eiseniibacteriota bacterium | reverse complement strand
CGCTACGCGGGCTCGGCGTTCGTCTCGGACGCGCACGAGCTCCAGGACTGACGCGATGGGACTCCCGCGCCTGCGTCTGCCCTCCCGCTACGCCGGCGTGCTCGCCGCCTCGGCGGGCGTCGCGATCCTCATGCTGCCCGGCGTGTCGTGGGCAGCGCTGGGTCTGGAACTCGTCGCGCTGTCGTTCTGGCTGTGGGCGCGGTCACTCCCAGATCGCGGCGAGCAGCTCGCGCGCTGGTCATGGCTCCGCCGGCCGGCGATGGCGCTGTGGCTCGCGGCGGCGCTGTTCCTCGCACTGCCCGAACTGCGGACCGTGTTCGCGCCGTTGCCCGCGCCGCCGCCCATTGATGTCTTCATCCCGCCGGCGTTCCTTCCCGCACCGCCTCCGGTGACGCGTGATCCCATGCTGCTCCTGCGTACGATCGCGTCGCTCGCCGTGCTGTGGGCGGGACTCGAACTCATGGCCGCGCTGCCGCTCTCGCGACCGTTCCCCGATCTCTCGGGTCCGGCGCGAGGCGTGGGGCCGTGGGTCACGGCGCTGCTTCCCGTCACCGGCTTTCTCGTGCTCTGGCGCCAAGCGCCGCTGTGGACCGTGGCTCCGCTCGTTCGGGAGATCGCCGTGCTCGCACTCATGCTCGCCGCGGCACTGGCCACGCTTCGCGCCTACGGACGGAGATCGCTCACCGCGATCCTCCGCTGGCTGGTGGTGTACGACTCGGCGCTGGCGTCGATGCTCGTGGCGCGCGACGTCGTGAGCGGCGAGGTCGCGGCGCTGCTGTGGCTCGGCACGGCCGGGGGCCGGCTCATCGCGCTCGCGGCCGAGCTGGACGGCAAGGCCGCTCGGCGTGGGCCCGCGCTCACGCGCCTGTGGCGGGTCGCCGGCTGGGTGGCGGGCACGGCGCTCGCGTGGCCCCTCCTCGCCTCGGTGGCGTTCGCCGACGGGCGGTTCCACGCCATCGAGTACGGCGTCCTCGCGGCACCCGTGTTCCTCGCCAGCGCGCTGTGGTTAAAGCGCGTGGTGGAGGCACCCGAGCGCCGCGCGCTCTCGCGCCAGGAGGACCGCGCGCCTCGCGTGTCTCGGGTGGGCGCGGTCGCCACGCTGCTCCTGGGGCCGATCGCGCTGGTGTGGGCTTGGTGGCGCGGCTTCGACGTGGGCGCTCCAGCCGCGCTGCTGGCGCTGCTGCCGGCATTGCTCGGCTGGTGGCCGATACGCCGCATGCAAGGCGCGGTACCGGCCCATGCCGCCGCGGAGGTGGCGCCCGGGGGCACGCGCGACTTCGCGCTCTCGACCTTTCGCGCGGTCACGCTCATCGAGCGGCAGATCGCGGTCGCCATTGGCGGCGTGGCGAGGGCACTCGGAGCGCCGGCGCGAGACCTCCACTCGGGGGACGCGCAGGAGTACCTGCTGTTCCTGGTCGGCGTCGCCGTGCTGGCACTCCTGCTCCCGGTGCTGCGATGAACGTCGCGTTCGGCTACTGGTTCGCACTCGCGACGCCCTACGTGGCGCCGGTGGCCGCGCTCGCGGCCGCGACGCTCGTGCGCCGCTCGCACGCACGCGCCACCGAGCCGCAACCGCTCGTGGATGCGATCGTGGTCACGCTCACGCTGCTGCCGCTCGCGGCCGTGGTGGCGTGGCCCGAGGTGCTGTCGCCGGCGCGCGCCGCACTCGCGGCGACGCTCTCGGTGGCGCTGCTCGCGCACGACCCTCGCGACCTGCCGCAGACCGAGTGCGCGCTCAAGCTCATGTGGGTGCTGGCCGCGGCGTTCGCGCTGTCGTGGGCGGGCGACGCGCTGCTGGCACTGGCGTCGGGGAGCGCGCGCCCGCGCGAACAGTGGCCGGCCTTGGCGCTCGCACTGGATCCCTACTCGCTCTGGAGTGCGGCGCTCTCGCTGTCGCTCCTGGCGGGGCTCGTGCTGTTGGGCGGCGCGCCGTTCCACTTCTGGCCGGGCGACCTGTTCCATGGCGCGCGCGCGCACCTGGCGCCATTCGTCGCCGCCACGCTCCAACTCGCCGGAGCGTCATGGCTCCTGCGCCACGTGGATGGCGTCACGGACTTCCCGGCCGCCTCACAGCTCGTGCGATCGCTGCTGACGCTGGCGGCGTCGGTGGCGCTGGCCGGAGGCGCGGCGACGCTCGGCTACCACTCTCGGCCCGAGCGGCGGATCGGCGCGCTCGTGAGTCTCCAAGGCGGGCTCGTGCTGGCGTCGATCGCGGCGAATCCGCTGCGCACACCTTTCTCGGAGCACGGCGGGCTCCCGGGGTGGGCCGGACACATGCTGCTCGCCGCCACCGGCGCGAGCCTGCTGTCGCGTTTCCTGCCGGCCGCGGCCGGCGAGGCCGAGCGTCCGTCGGTGCTGTTCCGCCGCCACCCGTGGGCGGGTGCGGCCGGTGGCTACGCGCTGCTCTCGCTCGCCGGGGCGCCGGGCACGCCGGGGATGTACATGTGGCTCGACACAGCGCGCACGCTCGCCGACCAACGGCATCCGGGGCTGCTGTTCGGGCTGGTCCTGGCATGGCTCGCGGGCTTCAGCGTGGCGGCCAACGAGCTGCGCCGCGGATTCGGGGCGCCTGACGGTTCCCCGCCTCCCGGCCGCAAGGTGTCCCGCTCGCTGCGCGGCGCGCTGTGGATCGCGAGCCTGGCGCTGGTGGTGCTGATGGCGGTGTGGATGGTGCGGTCGTAGTCTCGGCCGCTCCAGGCCTGCTTTTCCCTATGTTTTTCGCGGGTCCGCGCCGTATCCTTCTCTAGCAGTGCGCCGAAGCGCGGCGCGGCACGCAGCCCACCTCTAAGGCGGAGGTTCCATCCTTGCGATTCTTCACCCCATTGTCGGCCGCCATCCCCCTCTTCGCAGTGTTGCTCGTGGCCCATCCCGTCCGGGCCGCCATCACCATCATGGGCGTTGCGCCCGGCAGTGAAAACGCTGCGATCGGGACCGCGACGATCGAGGATTTCGAGGACGTGAACCTGATCCCGGGGCTCACGATCCGCATGGGCGGAGTTCCTGCGCCCTACCCGAACCGCATGTGGACCGGGACCTTGCCGAGAGTGTTCAAGCCCTCGCTCGCGCCGAGTTGCTGCACGATCGGCGGCCCGTACCCGAACAATGCCTGGGACGGGACGGGAGCGCTCACGAACGGCGGGCTCGGCGGCACCGGGCTGTCCGGGTTGTCCCCGGGAGACGGCCAATTCTTCGACTTCCAGTTCGCCGACACGGTGGTGTTCGTGATGGGCACGGGCAAGGCGATGTTCGGGGTCGGGTTGAGCAACTTCCAGTCCGCGGCTTCGGGTGACCCGCCGCGCACGGATCACGAGCTCATCGTGAACGGTGTCTCGAAGGGTGTTCTCGAGACGCTGCTGCCCGGCTGGGTGTCCGGTCAGTACATCAAGAATCGCTACCTGATCATCACGGCGACCGCGCCCGACGCGATCAACACGGTCGCGATCCAGAACGTCACGCTTGCCGATGGCCTGGTGTTCGACAAGCTCGCGCTCTCGGATTTCACGGTGCCCGCCGTTCGCAGCACATGGGGCCGGCTCAAGGCGATGTATCGGTAGTACGGCCGTCCGGCGCTCGCCGGGTATCCCGCTCCACTGCCTCGACACCGATGGGCACCTGGTGGTGACTTCGTGACCACGACGGCGCCGCGGACGTGACGATACTGCTGAGCCCGCGACCCGGCATCGACCGTGAGCCTCGTCGCCCGACATGGAGCGGGCAGCGGCTCGGGCCGGGGCGGGTTTCAGATTGTGCAGGGCGCCAAGACGGTGGTAGACGCGACTTCGCGCGCACGAAGGTTCATATTCGCGCCCAGCGCGGGGGTTCACGACAAACCTTGGGTGGCGCCGACCGAGATCGACCTCGACACGGTGCTCCAGGTCGACCGGCCGTTCCTGAATAGTCTCGCGGCGGAGAGCCGATGATCCCGCGCGATGATGATCCTCGACGAAGCGGGGTCGGTGCTGCCCGAGAGAATGACGTTCCTCAAGCCCGCCGGGTGAATGCTGCACGTACCGACCGTGGTGCTGGTGTTTGCATCTGGCGAATGGCGCGGTCGAGCGCCAGAGCGCCGCGGGCAGCGTGAACAGGAGACGAACAAGCCCAGACAATGATCGGCACGCAGCTCTCGTACTACCGTCCGCTGGAGCATATCGGCGCCGGCGGGATGCGGGGCGTCGGTCGGGCGCTCGACCCTCCTGCCGGCCACATCGAACACCGTGATCCGCACGTGTGTGGCGCGCGGAAGCTCGAAGTTGATCGAGGCGTGACCGGTCATCGGATTCGGAGCCACTCGCGTGAAGGCGATCCGGGTCAAGGCGGCCGCGAGCATCGATGCGGCGACCGCCGGGATGGCGTTGTTGGCCCCTGCCGGGCGCCGAGGCGGAAGAACTGGGCTTGCAGCTAGGTGTTCCTGACTCGGGCGCCCGCCCAGGCCGCGGTGACGAGCGTGGACTTGAGCCCCGTGCCGCGCTTGCGGACGCGGGTCGGCGGGATCCCCGCACCCGCTGCCGACATGCGGTAGCGTTCCCAGAGTCGCGAGCGCGCGGCACACGAGGCATGGAACCCACCCACCCGCTCGAATCCACGATGGTGCTGCTCGACCGCATCCGCGTCGGGGACCGGAATGCGCGCAACCAGCTGCTCGCGCGCTATCGCCCGATCCTCCAGGCATGGGCGCACGGCCGGCTGCCGGCGCATGCGCGCGGCCTCGCGGACACGGACGACGTCGTGCAGGTGACGCTCATTCGTGCGCTCAACCGGCTCACGGAGTTCGAGTACCGGCACGAGGGCGCGTTCCTGAGCTACCTGCGCCAGGGAGTGCTGAACGCGGTGCGCCAGGAGGTGCGGCGCGCAAGGCGGCGGCCGACGGACTCGCCGCCGGACGAGTCGCTCGCCGACGGCAGCGCGTCGGTCGTCGAATGCGCCATCGGCCGTGAGACGCTCGAGCGCTACGAGACTGCGCTGCTGGAGCTGGGGCCGGACCAGCGTGAGGCTGTGATCCTGCGACTTGAATTCGGGCTCTCGCACCCGGAGATCGCGTCGGCTCTCGGGCGTCCGTCCGCAAACGCGGCTCGCATGCTGGTCGTGCGTGCGCTCGCCGAGCTGGCGAAGCGGCTGGCCGATGAGTGAACCGAAGCTGGACCCGGATCTCGAGCGGACCGCCGGACAGGTCGCCGATCACGAGACACCCGATTGGGAGTTGGAGACGGGGAACCATCCGGATCTGCGCGGACCGCTGGCGGCGTTGCGCATGATGGCTCGACTCGCCGCGGCGCATCGCGAGGTGCGGCGACGCTTCGAGCCGGACCGCAGCGTGGATCCGGGCGCGGGCGCCGACGACCCCGAGCAACGCGAACCGGCCTTCAGCTGGGGCTTCCTGCGCGCGCTCGACCCGATCGGCGAGGGCAGCTTCGGCGAGGTGTGGCGGGCGTGGGACCCGAGCCTCGAGCGCGAGGTGGCCCTGAAGCTCCGCCGGCTCGCGCCGGCCGCGGAGGGCGTGCCCGCGCTGCTGCGCACGAGCGATCCGGCGACGCGCTACTGGCTGGACGAAGCCCGCAAGCTCGCGCGCGTGCGCCACCCGAACGTGCTCACGGTCCACGGTGCTGCGCAACACGAGGGCCGTGCGGGCCTATGGACCGAGCTCGTGCGCGGCGAGAGCGTGGAAGCGCGCCTCGCGCGCGAGGGTCCGCTTCCGTCCCTCGAGGCGGCGCGCATCGTGCGCGATCTGTGTCGCGCGCTCACTGCCGTGCATGCGGCCGGGCTCGTGCATGGCGACGTCAAGGCCGCGAACGTGATGCTCGAGCCCGCGAGCGATGGCCCGACGCGCGTCGTGCTCATGGACTTCGGCGCTGCGCACGCGGCCGGCGGCGACCGCGAGACAAGGGGCTGGCTCGCGGTCAGCACCGGCACGCCGCTCGTCATGTCACCCGAGGTGCTGCGCGGTGAGCCGGCGACACCCGCCGCGGATCTCTACGCGGCCGGTGTGCTGCTGTTCCGCCTGCTCACCGGCCGCCATCCGGTCGAAGCGGAGTCGCTCGACGCGCTGCGCGACCGGCACGAGCGCGGCGAGCGGCTGTCGCTCGCCGAACTTCGGCCCGGTCTCCCGCCTGCGTTCGCGCGCCTGATCGACCGCGCGCTCGCGAAACGGCCGGAGGATCGTCCCGAAGGTGCCGCCGAGCTGGCGCGCGCGCTCGAGCCGCTCGCCGGCCCGGTACGCGGTCGCATGGCGGTGCTGGCCGCGAGTCTGGCCGCGGTCGCGCTGGTGGTCGCCATCGCTTCAGCGATCGCATGGTTCGAGCGCCCAAGTGACACTCGCTTCGTGCCCCCCGAACGGCTTCCCGGCCCGCAGGTCGCCGCGATGCGGCTTGGCGACATCGCGCCCGGCGAGGGCCGCGGCGAGCAGTTCGGCAACGGCGAGGCGGGGATCGGTGACGCGAACGGCGACGGCTTCGCCGACGTCATTGTCGCCGGGGCGCACTTCAGCGGCGCGCGCTACCTGCAGGGCCGCGTCGCGCTCTTCCTCGGCAACGCCGCCGGCCGACTCGGGAAACCCGCCTGGGTCGGGTACGGACGTGCGGCGGGCGACTACTACGGCGCGTTCGTGGCGGCGGCCGGCGACGTGAACGGCGACGGGCTCGCCGATGCGCTGATCACCGATCAGGCCGCGCGGTCGAGCGACCATCAGGAGGTGGGCTCGGTCGCGCTCTACCTGGGCTCGAAGCAGGGACTCGAACCCGAGCCGGTCTCGCGCGTCACCGGCTGGCAACCACACGCGCGCTTCGGTGCCGCCATCAGCGGCATCGGCGACGTGAACGGCGACGGCTACGCCGATGTCGCGATCGGCGCTAGCAATTGGAGCCACCGGCACCCTTACGAGGGCGCCGTGTTCGTCTACTTCGGCGGCCCGCATGGCCTGCCGTCGCGGCCCGACTGGAGGCTCTTTGGCGGTGAGCGCGACGCGTGGCTGGGCGCTCTCATGACGCGCGTCGGCGACGTGAATCACGACGGCTACGCCGATCTCCTCGTCGGCTCGCCGGGCTGGAAGGGTGGGCACGCCGCCGTCGTCGGCCGCGCCCTGCTCTACCTGGGCGGTCCACACGGGCTCGCGACCAAGGCGAGCTGGAGCGTCGAGGGCGATCAGCCTTCGGCCGCGATGGGCTACGCGGTCGGGGGCGCGGGCGACGTGAACCGGGACGGCTACGACGACGTGATCGTGCTGCAGCCGGGCTGGTCGGGCCGCGGTGTGCGCGAGGGCCGCATGTTGCTCTACCTGGGAGGACCGCACGGGCCCTCGCGGACGCCGGCATGGACCGCACACGGCTTCTCGGCCGCCACGGGCCTCTCTAGCGGCGGTCCGGCGATGGGCGACGTGAACGGCGACGGCCTGCCCGACCTACAGGCCGGCAGCTGGCTCTATTCGGCTTCCGCCGACCGCCGTCAGCTCGGAATCGCCGCCGTCTACCTGTCGCCTCGCGAACCTCGCGCGCCCCACCCGGCGTGGTACCTCGCGGGCGACGACGCTGGCACGCCGATCGCCGCGTGGACGGCGCCTGCCGGTGACTTCAACGGCGACGGCCTGGGCGACCTGCTCGTGGGTCAGTCGGGCTGGTACCGCGGCGATCAGCGCGGCCGCGTACTCCTGTTCCTCGGCCAGCGAACGACTTCGCGGCGTTGAACTTTCGGTCGCGTGCGCTTATGAGCCCGCCGGGATTCTCCTAGTAGGTGGACCGGAACTCTCCCTGTTCGCTGGGAGGCGGCGGCCGCCGACAGGAGGACACCATGTCAGCCGCTTCCGCGCCTCGCCCGCTGGCCGCCATCGCGAGCCTGCTCGCGGCGTTCGCCCTAGCCGGCCCCGCACTCGCCGACACTGCTTCCAGGCCTGCACCGCAGGTCACTGCCGCTCCGCCAGCCGAGCTCAGCGCGGAGCAGATCCGGGCGCTCGCCGCCAAGCGAGACGGTGATCCCGGCACGCGACAGCCGCTCGTTTCCGATGTGCGCACCGCAAAGATCACTGCCTCACCGCCGCATGTGCCGTTGCCGGCGCCCCAGGGCACGTCGCTCGCGGAGCCCAGGCCGTCGTCAAAGCTTGCCGACTGGCAGAACATGGCCCACACGCTCGGGCCGCTCCCGCGCCCCTCGTGGACCGTGCCGTGGTTCATGAAGAAGCCGAGCGACAAGATCGTTTCGCGGCCCCTGCGTCCCGAAGAGACACCTTCACGCGAAGCGGATCGTCCGGGGACGCCGCGATGAGCTCTGCGCGCGCACCCATGAACCGGGCGCTGCTCGCGCTCGTGATGCTGGCCACCGCGAGCCCCGATGCGCGGGCCCAGTGCCCGATCTAGTTGCTCACGACCGACCTCCCGAACATCGCCTATCCACTCAACGCGACGTACATCTACAACCAGATCAACGTGAGCCGTCCGTACTGGATCGCGTTCGGCGCGCTGCCGAGCGACCCCGGCGCCGACTACGACATCGCGATCTACGAGCACAAGCCGACCTGGTCGCCGTGCGCGGCGCCGGAATGCTTCTGCACGCGGCTCGCGAACTCGATCGCGGGCGGCGGCCGCACCGATTTCGTGGTGGGCGACTTCAACCACAACCCGTACCAGTACCCATGGGTGTGGACGCATTGCTATTCGGGCACCTGCTTTGGCACCCCCAGCGGATCGGTCGGCTGGCGTGACGGCAACACGGTCGCGGTGAATGCGGGCCTGACGACCGTGGACCTCACGGCCGGCACATCCGATGGCGGCCAGATCCTCAGCGTCTACGATGTCTACCTCGTCTCCGGGACCACCTACTACTTCAACTTCCACGCGATCGGCGATCGCCAGACGAAGCTCTGTCTGTTTGCGAACCTCGCCGCCGGAACCTACTGGGCCGGGCGCAACGCGGCGCAGTGGGAGACGGACCAGTGCCTGACGACCTATACGGCGCCGGTGTCCGGTTACTACGGACTGGTGATCGTGAACGACGCCGTGACCCCGAACCCTGCCTCGATCTCGTTCGGCGTCTCGACGACCGTGCCATGCAACTGCCCGACCCTGCTCGCGAGCGACGTGTCGCAGAGCCTGCCCGCGAGCCCGGGAGATGCGCACGACATCGTCGTCCAGAGCCATCCCTACTGGACCGCGGTCGGCGTTCGCTCGGCCGGCGACTGGGATCTCACCGTCGGGGACACACCCAGCTCTCCGCCGACGCTCGGATGCCCGACCAACGTGCTCACCTGGTCCAACCTGCTCGCACCCACCACCGACGTGCTCGCCGGCGACTACAACAAAACGCTGGGCGGCGGTCCTCGCGACACGGTGACCGTGCGCGTCAACTCCTACAGCGGGGCGCAGCCGTCCACGGTGCAGATGGACGGGAGCTCCAGCGGCGCGGACATCGTGTGGGAGAACGGTCCGCACACGACCGGCACGCTCTATGCGGACGACGTGGTCCGCAGCTACGACGTCCTCCTGGACGCGGGCACCCCGTACACGTTCTCGCTCCAGACCTGCTGTGCGAACCAGAAGCTGCTGCTCTTCGGCAATCCCACCCTTGACCTGCTCTGGCAGGGCCGGCCGTCCGCAATCTTCGAGACGAGCTCCACCGCCACGTTCACCCCCGGCTACGCCGGGTTCTACGGAGCCGTGGTGGTGAAGGAGGACGCGAACGTCGGCGGCTATTCGCTCGCGATCGGACACTGCCGGACACCGTTCACGCTCGCCGCCCGCACGCCCTACCCGTGGAATGAGATCACCTACGGCACGTTCTCGCAGACCGCCAGGTCGTGGGCCGCGGTGGGCGTCTCCTCCGAGGGCACGGATTGGGATCTGCAGCAGTACGACCAGTCTTCGGGGCTCACCTGGCCGGACTGCTTCGGCGGCCCCGGCGCCCTGTCCGCGGGCTCGGCCGGCACGGACTTCGTCGTCGGCGACTTCCACTGGAACCTGCTGGGGACGCAGTACGTGCGCAGCTACCAATACTCGAGTGGCACCGCGGCCGTGGGCTTCACGGAATGGGATCCCGGTTCCGGCGAGCTCACAGTGAACGCCGCGCCGCTCACGGTCACGATGGACGCACAGAACGCGCACCACTTGTGGTGCTACGACGCGTACCTGGTCGGCGGGCTGACCTACACGTTCGAGTTCAGCCGCCTCGGCTCGGCCGACACGCGCATGTTCCTGTTCACGAATCCCACGAGTGGCGTCTATTGGGCGCCACGCAGTGCGGCGGTGTTCTCGAGCACGACGGATCAGACGTTCACGCCGCCGCAGACGGGCTTCTACGGCGTGGTCGTCGCCCTGGACAACTTCGGGGTCGGCAACTACACGCTGCGTGTCTCGAGCGGCATGGTGAGCGTGGAGAACACTCGACCCCACCACGACGCCCTGACGGCGCTATCCCCGAACCCCGTGAACGGGCCGCTGCGCGTCGGTTTCGACCTTGCGAACACGGGCGAGCTGGTATTCGAGCTGCTCGACGCGCAGGGTCGCCTGCTCGACAGCTGGAACCAGGGTGCTTTCACGAGCGGCCACTGGGAGGTCACGGTCTCGCCGGCCGAGCGCCGGGAGCGCTCGCTTGCCCCTGGGCTCTACTTCCTGCGCATGCGCGGCGGCGCGCGCGCCGTGGCGACGCGCAAGCTGACGGTCGCGCGCTGGAGCCGGTGACGCGCAGGGCGCGCGAGGCCTCAGGCGACGGCTCGGAGC
>JAHFBX010000337.1 GCA_023249815.1 Candidatus Eiseniibacteriota bacterium | reverse complement strand
GGCCGGTGGGAAGGATGTCCATCGCGGCGAGCCCGGTCGGGAGGATGGCCTCCCTTGCCTCGGCGTGGCCGATGAGCACCTCGTAGGTTCCCAGGCGCAGATCGTTCCCGTTGACGCCCACGCCGCTCGTCGCGTTGCCCTGCGGGTCGATGTCCACGAGCAGCACGCGCCGACTCTCCTGCGCGAGGCACGCTCCGAGATTGATCGCCGTCGTGGTCTTGCCGACGCCACCCTTCTGGCTGGCGATCGAGATGACGCGTCCCATTCCCTTGGCTATTCCAACCCCGCGGTCGGGGTCGCTCCATGTCGCATTCGCCGGCAACTGCGACGGTTAGGTACGGAGGTTGGCGGTGGCAGGTGGGCTGCGCCTACCGCGCTGTCCGGGCCCGGAACCTAGCAACTCGACCCGATTCGGACAAGCCGGAATGTTCCACGTGGAACGTGGCACTGCGAAAACTTTTAACTGTCTTGTTTTCTTGTAAGTACGACGATTGAGTTCGGGCCATTGCCGATGGAGTGAATCGTCGGGCCGTCCCAGGACCGCGCCCAATCCGCCCTCGAGGCCGCGAGCTCCTCGTGCACGCCGCTGCCCTTCCATAGCACCGCATGCCCGCCGGCCGAGACGAGCCGGCCGGCCAGGGCCAGGGTCGGGCCGAGCCTCGTGGTCGCGCGCGAAGTGAATCCGTCGCAGATGAGGGCCTCGGGCTCGGTTTCGACCAATACCTCGAGCCGGCCGGTGAGCACGTCCACGTTCAGGATCTGCAGCTCCTGGATGGCTCGACGCAGGAACAGCGTCTTGTTCCGACGGGATTCGACAAGCGTCCAGCGGGCGCCGACGCCAGCGATCGCGAGCGGGATGGCGGGCACTCCACCCCCAGAACCGAAATCAACTAATACGTTGCAGCCCAATGAGTTGATTATTTCTGCGCCGGCGAGTGACTCGGCGATGTGCCGCTCCACGAAGCGCGGCTCGTCGTCATGCGAGATCAGGTTCGAGACGCCCTGGTTCCAGCGCAGCAACTCGAGCGCGAACGCGCGGAGTCGCGCGATCACGTCAGCCTGCTGCGCTTCGTTCCCGGGGATGAACAATCGGAGCGACGTCCACGGCATGCGGTCCAGCAGGCGCTGCGGATCGCGAACGATCGGCCGCGCCCGCGATTCGACTGCGTGAGGCCCACGCGCTCCGCGCTCTGGCCAGGCGCCTCGAGTGCGCGCACTCGGGCGAGGCGCCCGCGCAGGCCTGCCCGTCGAGCGCGATCCAGTGTTCGCGCGAGACGACGTGTTCGTGCGAGACGACGTGTTCACGCGCGATGACGTGGTGCCGCGAGCAGACGTCGTCCCACGTGAACGCGGTCCGCGCCTCGACGAATCGCGCCTCTTTCCGCCCGGTTCGGTCATGTCGCGCGACCATACCCGAACCCGCCCACGAGTGTGTGATTCCACGGCGGCTTTGAACTGTCGAACCCGCGAGCCATCCGGCAGGGCGAGGGCGGGTATTCGCCAAGGCGGGAACCGCCGCCGGCGAATGCCCCCTCGCCCTGCGTGATCAGCAGGTGTATCGCATTGCGAGGTGACGCCCTGCGCGTCAACCGCCCTGCGAAACCCCCGCGCGCCGAGCATGCACGAGCAGCACCGCCACGTCCGACGGCGACACGCCCGCGAGTCGCGACGCCATACCCACCGTCGCCGGCCGCCAGCGGCGCAGCTTCTCGAGCGCCTCGTGCGAGAGGCCCGAGAGTTCGCGCTCCCAGATCGCCTCGGGAAGCGCCACCGATTCCATCGCCGCCGCCGACATCGCCGTTCGCTGCTGTCGGGCGATGTAGCCGCGATAGCGCACGCGTACTTCGAGCGGCGCGCGCAGCGCGTGCGGCAACGTCGCCTCCACGCCGAGCGCCGGCAGGCCCTCGTAGCGTCCCTCCGGACGCGCCAGCCAATCGAGGGCGCGCAGCGTGCGCAAGCCTCCCGGCGCCGCGTCCACGGTCACGCTCACGCGCGACAGCCGGTGTTCCTCCGCATCGATCGCGGCCCAGCGCTCGCGCGTTCGCTCGAGCTGGGCATCGTCCAGGAGCCCGATCGCGTGCCCGAACGGCACCAGCCGTTCGTCGGCATTGTCCGCGCGCAGGAGCAGGCGATGCTCCGCCGCCGACGTGAACATCCGGTAGGGCTCGCGATGTTCGCGCGTCACCAGGTCGTCCACGAGCACGCCCACGTAGGCCTGGTCACGGCGCAACACGAACGGCGTCTCGCCGCGCACCATGCGCGCCGCATTCACACCCGCCACGAGACCTTGCGCCGCAGCCTCCTCGTAGCCCGAGGTCCCGCAGATCTGGCCCGCGAGCCAGAGCCCGGGCGTGCGGCGGCTCTGAAGCGTGGCGTCCAACTGGTGCGGCAGTACGAAGTCGTATTCCACTGCGTAGCCCGGTCGCAACAGCTCGGCGCGCTCCAATCCGGGGATGGTGCGGATGAACTCGCGCTGGACGTCCTCGGGCATGCTCGTCGAGACGCCATTCACGTAGATCTCGTCCACGTCGCGTCCCTCGGGCTCCAGGAACAGATGATGCCCCGAGCGCTCCGGGAACTTCACGACCTTGTCCTCGAGGGACGGGCAGTAACGCGGGCCGCGACCGGTGATGGCGCCGGAGTAGAGCGGCGAGCGCGCGAGATTGTCACGGATGACCGCGTGCGTGCGCTCGGTCGTGTGCGTCACCCAGCACGGCACCTGCTCCACGTCCAGGCGTTCAGTCCAGTACGAGAACGGCTCCGGCGGGTCGTCACCCGGCGCCACCTCGAGCTGGTCCAGGTCGAGCGAGGCGCGGTGGAGCCGCGGCGGTGTGCCGGTCTTCAATCGCCCGCGCTCGAACCCGAGCTCGGCGAGGCACTCCGAGAGCGCACGCGCCGCGTGTTCGCCCAGCCGTCCGCCGGCCAGTTGCCGCTCACCGATGTGCAACACGCCATTCAGGAACGTTCCCGGCGTGATCACCACGGCACGCGCCGCGAGGAAGCGGTCATCGATGAGCTCGACGCCCGCCACGCGCCCGGCGTCGAGCCGAACGCGCTGCGCCACCCCTTCGACGAAGTCGAGGTTTGCCGTCGCACCCAAGAGTTCGAGCATCTCCGCCGAGTAGAGCGCCTTGTCGCACTGGGCGCGCGGCGACCACACCGCCGGTCCGCGGCCGCGGTTCAGCATCTTGAACTGGATGCCCGCGCGGTCGGTGACACGACCCATCACGCCACCGAGCGCGTCGATCTCGCGCACCATGTGGCCCTTGGCGACGCCACCCACCGCGGGATTGCACGACATCTTCGCCGTGTCGGTGACGCGCACGGTGAGGAGCGCGGTGGCGAGTCCCATGCGCGCGCTGGCGTGCGCGGCTTCGCAGCCGGCATGGCCGGCGCCCACCACGAC
>JAHFBX010000336.1 GCA_023249815.1 Candidatus Eiseniibacteriota bacterium | reverse complement strand
CCTGAACTGGATCGGCAAGCGCGGGCTGTTCACGCGCGACGAGCTGCGCGAACGACACCACGGGATACGCGTCGCGGATCCCTATTCGCCGCGCCTGCGCGCGGCTTTGCTCGCCGCCGCCGCCGAGGCGGGCGTGAAGCTCCACCAGGGCGTGCTGATGGGCAGCCACGGTCCCACGTACGAGACCGCCGCCGAGGTTCGCATGGCGCGCAGGCTGGGCGCCGACGTCGCGTGCATGAGCACGGTGCACGAGGTGACGCTCGCCGCGCAGTTGGACTGCGAGGCTGCGAGTCTCTCGTGCGTGACGAACCGAGCCACCGGGCTCTCGTCCGTGCCGCTCACGCACGCCGAGGTGACCGAGGTCGCGGACCAGGTGGCCGGCCGGCTGCGCCTCGTACTCGAGCGATTCCTCGCCGCCGAGGCCCGAAGGGCCGGGTAGTCGCGCTCGGCCGGACGGTTCGGAGCCAACGCCGCCTCAAGCCACCAGGCGCCGCTCCGGCCACGGTTCTTGACATTCCGGTAACAGGTTGGGCGACAACGCACTCCGCCCGGAGCTCCTGACCCGACGAACGCGCTATAAATTCACTCGACAACCTTTCCAACCTGTATAGTCGTCGTATTCGAGTACCGGGAGCTCCCCCGTGGAGGCCACTCGTGAACTTGATTCGCCCACTTCGTCTCCTACTCGTCGCCGCCGTGGCCATGGTGTTGGCGCCCGTCGCCCATGCCGGCTCGCGGTGCAGCGATGACCCGGAACGCTGTGTCGAACGTGGGGCTTCGGTGTCGCGGCCCGCTTCTCGCGCCGTGACCGCAGCGCCCGCGCTCGCACGGCCGACACCGGCCGCCACGGCCGTTCCCACACACAAGCTCACCACCGTGAGCAAGCCCGCGCCGAAGCCCGCGCGCGTGGCGCCGCGCGCGAGCGCGCCTCCCGCGCCCACGCCGGGCATGGGCATGCTGCTCAAGCTCTCGAGCGGGACCAGCGGCGACGTCTCGTGGTCACCAGCGCGCAACGTGGAATCCAGCACCGGAGCGAGCTGGATCCTCTAGCACGCCAGACACTCAAGCGGCTCGTACCGCTCGCCGCGTCGCCCACGGGCGGCGCGGCGATGTCGTCTCAAGGCGGCCCCTCGAGCACTACCGGCGCGACGGACCGTGGCGCGCGAGCGAATCCCTCGCTTCCGCCAACTCGGGGTGTCTCTCGAGCGAGCGCTTCCACGCCGCGCGGGCCTCGCGGACGCGTCCCATCGCGGCGAGCGCCTGCCCCTCGCGCATATCGGCTTCCCGCCACGCTGGCATCATTCGGCGCGCTTCGTGGAACGCCTCGAGCGCGCCCTGCGCGTCACCGGCATAGAGCCGGGCCAGGCCCAGCCGCTCGCGGAGCTCGCCTTCGAGCGGCTGCTGCCGCACGGCCTCCTCGTACTGCGAGCGCGCCTCGTTGAAGTGCCCTTCGAGCATGGCGAGGTTGCCCGAGAACGTGCGCGCGCGGGCGTTCCACGGCGACGACGCGATGGCGCGCGCGAACTCGGCGGACACGGGCGCGCGCACGGTGCTGTCCCGATAGGCCCGTAGCCCCAGCGGACCCAACGCCTCCGTCCCGGCCGGCATGTAGCGGAAGGCGTGCTCGCGCGCGAGTCCCGCGCACGAACCGTTACGCCGAAGCCAGAGCGCCGCGGCGTCGTCGGCGAACACCAGCGCCCAGGTGGAGTCCGCGTCGAGGAAGTCGGCGAGGTCGGGGCTCCCCGCGAGAACGCGCGGCAGGAGGATCCAGTCGAATCGGAAGCGCCGATCGAGTTCACGCCACGCCAGCGCGTCCTGGAGCGCGTAGGCGTAGAGGTAGCGGATCTCCCTGGTGCCAGCCTGGTGGATGTCCATGAACGGCAGGCGGCCGGGATCGGGAAAGAATCGGTAGAGCAGGTAGCCGCCGAACGAGAACACGTTGAACGACCGGCCGCGCACGCCGTGCTGCGCGATCCAGTCGCTCGCCCGCTCGGGGTAGAGCGTGTGCACCCAGCCGTAGCCGAACCCGGTGAGCGGCTGCAGGAGCGTCGGGAGGGTGAGCGCCACGCTCACGCCCGAGGCGAGCACCGCGCGTCTCGCGGGCGCGCGCAGCCGCTCGGGCCAGCGCCGGCGGGACAGCCAGTCTCCCACGTCTCGCGACACGAACGGCGCCAGCGCGAGCGCGGCGTAGCCGAGGAAGCGCTGCGTCATCCACGCCTGCGGCAGGCAGACGAGCAGGAGCAGGGCCTGCGCGGCATCGAAGCCGCGCGTGCGCCAGCGCGCGAGCGCTCCGAGCAGCGCGACCGCGAGCCACAGCGGCAGCGCGTCCCGGATGTGCACGTCCCAGTAGATCGGGTCCAGCTCGCCGATGGTCTTGAAGATGGGTTCGTGCCGCCACACGGTGAAGTACTCGAGCGGCTGCGCCAGCGCGCGCCAGCCGAACGGATTCGCGAGGCTCGCGACCGCCGCGGCGGCGATGGCGATGGCCAGCACGCCGGGCCGGCGGCCGCGCTTCCGATACAGCAGATCGTCCAGCAGGTAGCCGCCCGAGACGACGAAGCCCAAGTAGTAGGAGATGTGAGCGTTCGCCCACAGCAGGGCGATCGGCACGATGCCCCATGCGAGGTCGAACTGCGGGCGGGCACGCGCGTCCAGAGCACCCGCCCGCGCGCGGCGCGACTCGAGCAGCAGCACCTGCGCCGCGAGCAGCACGCCCGCGAGCGTCTCGGGCCGCATCTGGGCGCGCTGCCGCCACAGCAGCGCCGTCCACACGAGCATCGCGATGGGCGCGACACCGGTCGCTCCCATGCGGCGGGCAGCGAGGTACGCCATGCCGAACGCGGCGAGAGTCGTGAGCCAGCGCCATGCGTACAAGCCATGGATGCCGCCCAGCTCCCAGAACGGCCACAGCGCGACGCGGAACAGCCACGACGGCACTACGTCGGGCGCGCCATGCGTGGGCCATGTCCACACCTGCGTCGTGGGGATGGCGTGCGTGCGCCACAGCGTCTTGCCCACGACCAGGTGCTGCCAGAGGTCGGGGTCGTGGATGGCGTAGGTGCATGCCGCCAGCACGCAGAGCGCGGCCACCATGAGCGTTGCTGCGCGCGCCTCACGTGTCATGGCGGGCAGTGGCTCGGCTGCTACGCCACTACGCTTCCCGCCGCGATCTTCCCTGCCCGCCCGCCCCGCCCGCGTTCGCGGTGGGGTCAAGGAAGCACCTCGACGTCGTAGACGATGGCTCCCTGCGTCACGCGCTTCGCCACGTCGAGGCCGCGTGTCACGCGCGCGAAGATGGTGTAGCGGCCGTTCAGGTGCGGCTGCGGCGACAGCGTCACGAACCACTGGCTGCCGCCGGTGTCCTTGCCCGAGAGCGCCATTCCGACCATGCCGGTGTCGTAGCGGAGC
>JAHFBX010000062.1 GCA_023249815.1 Candidatus Eiseniibacteriota bacterium | reverse complement strand
CGCGAGCCAGTTGGGCAACATGTGGCGTGATGAGGCGTTTAAGACCACCGGCCTGAAGAGCGTGCTGGTGATCGCCATGCGTGATGATCAAGTGCGCCGGCGCCTGTGGGAGGACAGCTTCAGCAACGGCCTCACGGCGTATGGAACGAAAGCGACGCCGTCCTACAAGCTGTGGGCCAACGCCGTGCCCGACACGCAGCAGGTCATCGAGGCCGTGCGGCGCGACGGCTATGACGGCGTGCTGGTGAACATGCGCCCACCGGACACGCACCTCGACCTCTGGGTCCCTGGCTACTCGAAGCGCGAGGCGGTGACCCAGCAGAACCCATTCACGGGTGCCTACTACACATACTGGAAGGACATCGAGGTACCCGGGCGCACCGAGACCCAGCGCGTCGCCAACTTCCAGACCGACGTGTGGACCACGACCGAGGGCGGACGACTGGTGTGGTCGGGTCGGTCGCAGACGACGGATGGTGTCGACGTGAATGTCATCCGGGCGCAGACGGAGAAGTTATTCCTCCCGGAGCTGGCCAAGTCGGGCGTGCTCGCGGCGAAGGCTAAGTAGCGGCGACGCGGATCACGCCCGGATCGACAGGATCGCTCGGCGACCGCGTCTGGCGCGGTCCCGGGCGCACCCGAGCGGGTGCCGGCGAGCGCACCCACCCCGTGGAATCCGCCCGGAATTGCAGGCCGACAGGGCAGTTCTCCGAACGGTCCTCCCAGCTCCGTCGGACCGCAAAAACCCTTTGTCCAACAACGTGAGCCGAGACTAAACTCCGGCCGCTCGTGGATTTCGGGGCTTTACCCCGAGCTGAGCCACTCCACCCAGGGCGACATCGACCGCGTGCGAAGGGAATGGCACTCCTTGCGGATCACACCTCGCGTTTCAACAGCCTCGGGTGTCGTGCTCTTCGCAATCATGTTGGCGTCGGCCGACGCACACGTCGCTTGTGCTGCTGACCACTCTACGCCCGCCGCACAGAGGCGCGCGCGATCGGTGAGCACCGCTCCGGTGGCGCTCGCGTTGCAGGAGCCGTCGGTCGAGCCCGCGAGCACGCCCGAGCGCCGTACGGTCAGCGCCATCGAGCGCGCGCTGCTCGATGCCGGCTTCGAGAACGTCACCGTGCAGCCGGGTGACGGTATCCAGATCGCATACGAGAACCGTCGCTACCGTCGCAGCGCCGAAGCCCTGGCGGTGGCGCGTGCCGCCTCCGGGGAGCGCATCCTGGTTGGCGAGCGGCGGTTGGGTCTGCTGGTCGCCTCGATCGAGCCGCCCGAGCGCGCGACCGACGAGACCTTCCGCGTTCGCTACCCGAGCGATGCATGGTTCCCGCCCGCACCCGAGGACGCCTTGCGCTCGCCAACGTTCAGGCGCGCCGACGTGGAGGTGGGAGCGCTCGTCGACTATCACGTGGGTCGCATCTTCGACCCGCTCCAGATCAACACACAGCTCGAGCCCCGGCTATTGCTCAACCCGTGGCCCGGCGCGCGCGTGCGGTTGGGTGTCGCGTTCCCGCTGCAGAGCGACTTCTCCGATACCGAGCAGGAGCCGGACCTCAATCGGGCGCGGCCGGGTCGGTGCAGCCTGGATCAGTTCGCCTGGGTCCCCGAGCTGGCGCTGGTGTCGGTCTCGGGCGGCTACTTCGGCGACAACCGCTGGGGAGCTTCCGCCGGCATCGCCCGCCCATTGCGCGGGGGCGAATGGCTGCTCGACGCGCAGGTGGACCGCACGGGCTACCTCGCATTCCCCGAGGACGGCACGGTCTATTCGCCGCCCGAGCGGACCAGTGGCTTCGCCGGCGTGACCTACGGCCCACCCGTGCCAGGCCTGGCGTTGAAGCTGCGCGTCGCGCAATTCGTGGCGGGCGACCGCGGCGTGGACCTCGAGGTGCGCCGTTCGTTCGACGACTTCGATGTCGCATACTTCGTTCAGCGCACGGACGGACTCAACTTCTTCGGCGTGCGATTGGCGCTACCGATCCCGCCGCGCACTCGCGCTTCGGGCTCGGCACTCCGCGTGCAGCCGGTGCCGCGCTTCGCGATGGACTTCCGCGACCAGGACCTGGCCCAGGGCACGTTCGTGGACGGAGTCGCGTCGCGCGAGGAGTTCCTGCGCCAGCTCGATCCCTCCTCGCTCGCCGCCAGCCGCGGCAGCTACATGGCGGGGCTGGGCGCGCCGAATGCGCCGGGCGCGACAGGTCCCGAGGAGTGGGTGTCGTTCACGGGCATGTCGGGCTTCGTCAACACGCCGTGGGCTGGTGTCGTGGCGGACCGCCGTTACGAAGTCGGCTTCGGCCACGTGCCGCGCAAGTGGGCGTACGACCATCGCGGTACCAACGACAACCAGATCTTCTATGGCACGCTCGGCTTCCTGCCGCGCGTGGAGACCGCGATCCGCTGGACGCGCATACCGGGCTATCGCAGCTTCGAGGAGATCGCGCCCGACTCCCGCCTGGTGGACATGGACCGCATGGCGAGCGCACGCGTCGCGCTGTTGGAACCGGCACTGGGCCGTCCGGGCGTGGCCATCGGTGTCGAGGACGCGCAGGGCTGGCGTCGCTTCCATTCCACCTACGCGGTGGCCGGGCTGCCCATCACGCTTGGGGACAAGGGCTGCCGCGTGTCCGCGGGCTATGCATTCAAGGTGTTCGAGGTGCACCAGCGAGTGCTCAACGGCACGTTCGGCGCAGCGGAGGTGTCGCCGTTGCCGTGGCTGCGTGCACAGCTCGAATACGACACGGAAAAGTGGAACGCCGGCTTGGGCGTGAACCCCGGCGCGGGATTTCACGTCCGCGCTGCGCTCCTGAACCTCGAGAGCCTGAGCGTGGGCGCAGGCTGGTCACACACGCTGTGAATGGAAGCGAGGCAACCACAACGAGGTGGTAGACAACGCTGATCCCGAATCATGCACGGCAACGGCGCTGAACGTGCTCCCGAGCGACCGACGCCACCACACGGACCACGAACCCATCACGCTGTAGAGGAGAACACCACGCATTGCATTGTTCCTTCGTTCCTCGTACCGCGCCAAGCGGCTGCTGTTCATTGTGTGCGCTGTGGTGCTGGTGGCTGGCACCACGCAGTGTCGGATGGTCACCGACAACCTCACTCGCGCGCGGGTCGGCACCGCGAATGCCAACTCGTGCATCCGCGAATGCGCGCGAATCGCGAACGAGGCCATCCGAGTCGAGAGCGATCTGCACGTCGCCAACGTCCACGCGTGCGGCTCCGATCCCCTCTGCCTCGCGAATGAGGACGCACGCCACGAGGCGGCTGTGGCGGCGATCCAAGCGAAGCGCAAGATCTGCCAGAACGCCTGTCATCACCAGGGTGGCGGTCAGGGCGGGCGCTGAACGACGCGGGCGAGCTAGAAGCCACGGCGGAGCGGTAGCGCCAGGGCGTGTTCAGCTCGGGGGGGCGCTCGGCGACCAGGTCGGGTGAGAGTCGCGCGTGCGTGCGCGTCCCGATCAGCTCGGTGTTCCCGCCCGCCGTAGACGCCAGAAAACGAGCACGTGGCTCGCGATCACGATCGGCACCACGAACGTGGGGACCAGGCTCATCGGGAACTGGAGCAGTGACGCGATGTCGGCCGGGGAGCGAAGCGCGACGCGAGTGGCGGTCACGACCACCGTGAGGATGTCGGCCAAGCCGAACGCGTTCCACAGGAATAGCACGCGCGGCTGCTGGAGCGGATCGGGCAGCAGCAGCGCGATCCCCAGCGCACCCACCGCCGCGATGATGTCGCCCCAGCCTGCTGTGAGTGCGAACTCGCCACCGAGTTGCCCGCGCGAGTACATGACCAGGAACACGATGCCCACGAAGCGCGTGAGGTGGAACGCCACGAACCCGCGCAGGTTCACCTGCTCGAGCCAGACGCGGAGTGCGCGGTTGAAGACGGCGCTCATGATGAGCACGAGCGTGATGGCACCGATGAGTACTTGCGGCAGGGGCGGCGTTATTCGAGCGAGCCGTCCGCTCGAGCCCAGCACGCACGCGAGGATGAACCACATGCCCATGCCCATGAGGAACTGGCGACTGCCGGGTCGCGATCCCTTCACGTCGATTCTCCTTCCGCCATCCGCTCACGTGGGGGTTCAGCCGGTCGCACCATGAGCATCTGCTCGCGTTCCACGTACACCGTGCCGGGCTTGGCGCCGCGCGGCTTTCGCACGTACTTCTTCTGCGTGTAGATCACCGGTACCTTGCCGGCGGTGCGCGCTTTGCTGTGGAATGCGGTCCAGCTCGCGACTTCCTGCAATGTCGCCTTGCTCGGCTCGTTCGCGCCCTTGCCGCGGCGCAGCACGACGTGCGAACCCGGGCAGCCGTGCGCATGGAACCAATAGTCCTCGGGCCGTGCCATGTGCAGCGTGAGGTGATCGTTCGCCTCGCTGCTCCGGCCGATGAGCACGTCCCAGCCCTCCTTGCTGCGAAATCGCCACGGGACCAACTTGGCGGGCAAATCGGTTTGCGCTCGTTTCGGTGCCGGTGTCGTGGGGGACTTGGGGCCGGCCGGCGTTGCATCCGGGTCAGCCTTGATGCCGAGCTTGCGGCGGGGGAGTGGCTCGGGCGCGCGAAGCGCCTCGCGAGTGCTCGCCGAGAGCGACGCGAGCACTCGCTCCAGCGCAAGTTGCGCGTCCTCGGCGGCGTAGTCGTCGCCCTCGAGATGTTCGGCCTCGGCCGCGCGTCTGAGCTTGTTCAGTAGCTCGGCGTGCTCGCGCTTCACCGCTGCGATGCGCGGCGGGATCTCGCGTTGAGCACGCTCGGCCTTCGCCGCACGCTTGAAGTAGCGCGCCGCATTGGCCGGCGCGGCCACCGACGGGTCCAGCTCGATCTCGAGCGTGCGCGAGGGATCGCTCGGGTCTTCCAGGTTCACACTCTTGGCGCGCGCCGGCACCTTGTGCACATAGGCGAGCAGCGCTTCGCCGTAGCGGCGCCACTCCGGCCCACGGGCCGCTTCCAGCAGATCGCCCGAGAGCGCGTCGATCTTGCGCGCGAGCTTCCGGGCGTGGCGTTCGAGCGCCTTGCCCACCGCTTCGCGACGCGCGATGACTGGGTCCGCGCCGCTTGCGGCTCTGGGATTGGGCGGCGTTACTTTACGATCGGCCATGGTTGGCCGACGTTAGGCGATGCGGATGACTCGCTCAACCTGACGGTTGCTCAGCGCTCGACCGAGTGACTACGGGCGCACGAGTGGCGCGCGCTCGTCCTCCCAGCGTGCGACCTTGGCGGTGAGTACATAGTGGCCGCGCTCGCCGATTCGTGGCTCTGTGCGGCCCGCGTCGCGCCACGACACCTCTACGAGCGCGTCGCCGCCGAGCTTCTCGGCAGCTTCGCGCGCCTTCTCGTGAAGGTCGTCGAGCGTCGTCGTGTTCCCGCGCGCCAATACCTCCACCTCGCCCACGAGACGGTAGGGACGCAAGGGTGGTAGCCCCTTCTGGAACTCACCGATGAGCCATGGCGCGGTCCGTGCCTTCAGGCGCTCCTCGCTGTAGCGCTTCGTGCGGACGCGCGCCGGGATGTGGTACTCCGGGCACGCGAAGTAGAAGCTCGCGACAACCATGTGATCCGGCGCGCGCAGCTCCATGCCCACCGCGGGCAGGGCGCTCAGCGCGAGCGTGGCGATCCGAATCGAGCGAGAGGACATGGCGTCTCCGCGGTACCGCACCTGCGTTCGGACGGAGGTATTCTAACTGCACCGAGGCACACTCAAAACTTGAATCACTGCTCAGGAAGGTGCAATACCCGCACGTCGTCTCCTACCGACAGGAGCCCTCGATGCCTGAGGCGAAGTTCGTTCCGTGGATCGATCACATCGAGTACCCGCCGGACGAGATGTTGCGCCGCGCACACGAGTTCAATTCCGAGATGCAGCGCCGGCGCACCATCCGTGCGTTCAGTCCGCGGGGCGTTTCGCGTGAGCTGATCGAACAGTGCCTGTTGGCCGCGGGTTCGGCCCCGAGCGGCGCCCACCAGCAGCCGTGGTCCTTCGTGGCCGTGAGCGATTCGTCCGTGAAAGCCGACATTCGCACGCGAGCCGAGCAGGCCGAGCGTGAGTTCTACAGCGGTGTGGCTCCTCGTGAGTGGCTTGATGCGCTCGCGCCACTGGGCACGGACGAGCACAAGCCCTACCTGGAGACCGCGCCCTGGCTGATCGCCGTGTTCGCGCAGCTCTGGGGTGTGGGCCCAAGCGGCGAGCATCGCAAGCACTACTACGTGCAGGAATCCGTAGGCATCGCATGCGGAATGCTCATTACCGCGCTGCATCACGCAGGGCTCGCCACGCTCACCCACACGCCCAGCCCGATGGGGTTTCTAGCCGAGCGGCTGGGCCGACCCGAAAACGAGCGGGCGGTGATGCTTGTGGTGGCGGGCTACCCCGCCCAGGAAGTGCGCGTGCCTGACATTCGGCGCAAGAGTCTGGGGGAGATCGCACGTTTTGTGGAGGGGTAGGCCCGGAGTGAGCGCTGCCCGGCGCAAGACGCGAGTGCGCGGGTCGGACCGGTGGGGCCTCACCCGGCGCCGGAGGTGTCCGGAGGGGCCAGCCTTGCTTACTAATTCGTTGACAATTGGCCTGGCCCGAGCCTAGCTTGCTCGTTGTTGCCCGGGAACGATTCTCTCTGGTTCGGATGCCGCCCATGGACTCCCTCCTCCGCGAACCCGAGGATCAAGTGCTTGCCCTCCGCGTGGCCCCCGAAGCCGCGGGAGGCACTTTCGTTTGCGCCCGCACTCGCATCCCAACCGGGCAGGATGACCCCGAGCGTCGCGGACGCCATGGAGGGGGACTCCGATGATCGCACTCACTCGGATGCGAACGATCGCGGCGCTCTGCGCGCTGCTCTGCTTCCTGACGGCGAGCGCCTTGGCTGGACAGCCAAGCCGGCCGATCGACCGCCCAGATGGCTCGCCGGAACCTGGTACGACGGAGATCGGGGATCCGGACCAGCCATCGGGAAGCATGGTGGTCATCTTATATCGATGGATTTATGTGTACCGCCTACCACTCGGTGGCATTAGGCGTGCGACGCCAACCACCACCATCATGAGACCAGCGGTCGGTCGGCCTGTGCGCCCCGCCCTTCGAGTTCAGAATGCGCGCCGAATACCTTGAGCAAGCGGCAGCGCTGGAGCGAATCGTAGGCTCCGACAGTGACTCGAAGCCTGCGAGGGCCGAACTTTGCGCCGTCGTCGCAAAGTGCTCGGAACGACTACTCCAGTGGGGAGAAGCAGAAGCTGCACTTCGCCTCCTCGAGCGAACCCGAGGGTCGTTGGGAGAGGGTGCGGAAGAGTTGGCGGCAAGGCTTGAGTACCTGGTCCTCAGGGCACTCTCCTCGCTTCAGAGGGACCACGAGTGCTTGCAGCGGGCACGATTGGCCGTCATCGAGTTCGAACGGGCTGGTCTCGCAAACACGCCAAGTATCGACCTGATTCGGGTCATGGAAGCTGAGGCGCTATGGCACCTCAATAGGACCGAAGAGGCGCTCGTTCGGCTTCGGCAATTACGCCTCGAGTTGATTGGGCGGCCTGTTGACACGCCCGCCGTAGCCTGCTCTCTGGCGATTTCTTCGGCCCTCCTGATGGCAGGCGTGTGGCACGAGGGGAAGGATCTGGCGCTGGAAGGGTTAGTCCTCGCCCGCCGCATCGGCTCCGACCACTATTCTGGAATTGCCCAATCGCGCCTGTGCATCGCGGAGCGAGGTCTCTGTCACTGGGAAAACTCCATTGAGGCTGGTCGGGCGGCGATTGCACTCTGCGAGCTTAATGATGCCCGGCTTCAACTAGCGTTTGTGAAACGATCACTAGCCGTCACCTACTGGAAACGCGGCCACTTGCAGCTGGCAAGGGAACAGATTGCAGACACAGTTCCACTCCTGACACAAACGCACCACGACTTTCACCTGCGATACGCGCACCTCTTAGGTGCGCTCGTGGACCTACATGCCGGTCGAGTGGCGGAGTCGAAGGAAGAGCTGAGCAGCTCGCCGAAGAATGACTCTGCTTTGTCCGAATCCCGCCCCGAGCTCCTTCGCCTCGAGTACCTCGGCGATGTTGAGCTGGAGCAGGGGCACTTCGAAGCCGCGCTCGCGCGCTACGATGAAGTCCTCCCGCACGCACTCGCACTGATTCCCCGCGGCGACGTTGTCGCCGAACTCCGTCGCCGCCGCGCGGAGTGCTTCGTCATGCTCGGTCGGAACCGGGAGGCCTATGACGAGGCGAAGGCCGCGCTCGAACTCTGCCTCGAACTCGGGGATCGCTACGAAGAGGCGGCCACCTATCGCACGATCGCGCTGGCCGCAGCCGCGCTCGGCAAGCACGACGAGGCCAAGAAGTATTTCGTGCATGGCTTCGCGATGTACGACGACATCGAGACGCCCTACGAGTGGGGCAAGCTCTGGATGTCCTATGGTGATTGGTTGTGCGGGCCGCACGCCGGCGCCTACGAAAGCCTCTCGGGTGCGCGAGAGGCCTATCGCGCGGCCTGTGATCACTTCGAGCACATGGGCGCCGAACTCAGGCTGTCGCAGGCGCGTCAGCGCATGGCGACTCTCGAAGATCGCCTGCGCGCGGAGGGCATCGCCGAGCCCGCAGCCGGCGAGAAGCCGCGCCCGCGCCGCCGTCCCAGCATGGACCGCGAGCTGCAGCGCCGCGTGCAATGGGCGTTCGACACATTCGGGGTCGTCACGCGCCACCGACCTCTCCTGGAGCTCCTCGAGCAGGTGGCGACCGTCGCCGTCAGCGACATCCCGGTGCTGGTTCTGGGCGAGTCGGGCACGGGCAAGGAACTCATCGCCCGCGGCGTGCATTCACTGTCGGGCCGCACGGGTGGTCTGGTCGAGGTCAACTGCAGCGCGGTGCCGACGACGATGATGGAGTCGGAGTTCTTCGGTTCCATGCACGGCTCGTACACGGGGTCCATGCGCGATCGCGCGGGGCTCATCGAGGAGGCGCACGAGGGCAGCATCTTCCTAGATGAGATTGGGGAGATGCCGGTGGACCTGCAGGCGAAGATGCTTCGCTTCCTCGAGACAGGCGAAATCCGCCGCATTGGTGCGAACACCGGTCGTCGCGTGGACGCGAGACTCATCGCGGCCACGAACCGCGATCCGGCGAAGATGCAGACCGGTGACGGCTTCCGACAGGACCTCTACTACCGCCTGGCGCATGCCGTGTTCACGCTCCCGCCACTGCGCTCTCGTGGCGACGACACGGCGCTGCTCGTGGATCACTTCCTCGACATGTTTACGCGCGGAGCGCACAAGCGCGTCACGCTTGCTGACTCAGCAAGGGAGCGGCTTGCGGGCTACGCATGGCCCGGAAACGTGCGCCAGTTGCGGTCGCTCATGCAGCGATTGGTGGTGCAGACCGCCGACGGCCGGGTCATTACCCCGCGCGACATCCCTCTCGACGACGCGGCGGATGCACCGAGGACCTTCAGCGAGGAGATGGAGGGGCAGGAAAAGGCCCGCATCCTCGAGGCGCTCGCAAAAACGGAGTACATCAAGGCCGACGCCGCGCGCATACTTCGTATGTCGCGCACGACGCTCATCGGCAAGATGAAGCGTTACCAGATTCCGGGCTAGCGCGTCCTTGCCTCCGCGCTCCCGGCCCGCGCCGCCGCTCGCTCCGGCGGCGTTCGGTGTTTTGGCCCTTCTGGTACTCGGCGTGTTTCTGCTGGCACGGCCTCTCGCGCCCGCCGGCTTCCCGTCCGGCCGTCACCCGGCGCGCAGCTACGACGGCGCCCTTCGACTCGTGGACTCACTGCGTGCTGCGGACGGTCCCGAGATCTCGACCGAGTGTGGCACTACGCTCATGACCCACGGCGCCCGCACGAACCGCGTCATCGTCATGTTCCACGGACTCACCAACTGTCCGGCGCAGTTCGACTCACTCGGTCGCATGTCGTTCGCGCGCGGCGCCAATGTGCTGATCCCGCGCCTACCGCGGCACGGATTCGCAGATCGCATGACGACCGAACTCGCTCAAATCAACGCCCGCGAGCTGTGCGCGTTCACCGATCGAGTGCTCGACGCCGCGTGCGGCCTGGGCGACAGCGTCACGGTGGTGGGGCTTTCGATCGGCGGCGTGCTGGCAGGGTGGGCGGGGCAGCAGCGGGCCGACGTGGACCGGGCGGTGATGATCGCGCCCATCTTTGGCGTGGCGCGCGCGCCGGGGCTGTGGACAGCGCCAGTCACGCGCCTGGCTCTCACGGCGCCAAATCAGTTCGTCTGGTGGGACGACAAACGCAAGCAGGACCTGGCGGGCCCCAAGCACGTCTATCCGCGCTTCTCGACGCGGTCCGTGGCGGCCACATTGTATGTAGGCGCCATCACCCGGGCGGCAGCCGAGCAGCGTCGCGCCGCCTGCCGCACGCTCGTGCTCGTCACCGTGGGCGGCGACGAGGCCGCGGACAACAAGTTGGCTGCCGAGTTGATGCGCCTGTGGCGCAAGCGTGGCGCGCACGAGCTCATCGAGTACGAATTCCCAGCCGCACTTCACTTGAACCACGACGTCGTGGACCCCGAGCAGGTGGGCGGGAATCCAGCGCTCACGTATCCCGTGCTCATGCGACTCATTGGGCCCTGAGCGGCGGCGCTTCTCCCGGGCGCGCCGGGCTACCGGCCGCGCGAGCAGAGGCGATTTCGGGCCAGTCCGCCAGCGAATCACGTCGCCATGGCCATGCCGTTAGCCAGTCGTCGCGCGTTGGGGAACCGCACGTGCCCGAGGAACCTCACCGCCGCGCGCACGCGCT
>JAHFBX010000061.1 GCA_023249815.1 Candidatus Eiseniibacteriota bacterium | reverse complement strand
AACCCCGATGATCACGGCGAGCGCCCAGCGCGAGACCCATTCGATGCGGCTCACCATGCGACTGAACAGGAGCACGCCGAGTAATCCCGGGATCAGGAACCAGCCGCGATAGTCCCCGAGCGAGGCGCCGAACGGTCCGCCCGCCTGGGTCACGACCGCGTTCGTGACCGGGTCGTGCCCGGTGAACGTGCGGTAGAGCGGATCCCACAGGTTCGGGACCACGACCGTCCAGATGTTTAGCACGATGTAGTAGCCGGCGGAAACGCCCACGAACAGGTGCTCGGCGAACTTATAGAGCGGGTTGTCCTTGTACAGGAACGAGAAGATGAACAGCGTGAGCAGCGCTGCCACCCAGATGCCGAAGTCGTGGCTCACGTTCATGCGCCGCCTCCGCCGCGCTTGCTCCATTGGACGACGTTGCCCATGACGATGCACAGCGCCACGAACGCATGCGCCAGCGACTGGGCGTCCATGCCCTTCGTGGCGAGCCCCTTCTCCCCGCGCAGCTTCTCGTACTCCGCCGCGCCCGCCATGCCGCCCAGGAGCCCGCGGAGCTGGCCGGCCTGCAGGTAGGGGTAGTACTCCGGCGCGCTCACCGCGGTGCATCCGGACACCATCGGGAGGTGGAAGCGCGAGTTCACCTGCTGCACCCACTCCTTGGTGCCCGGGTAGCCGGCGGAGATGTTCACGAGCATCACGAAACTCGAGTAGTCCCGGACGTCCTTCATGAGTGGCAGGCTCGACGTGGGGTTCGCATGGTGGTCCTGCGGGAACGCGTTGTGGATGCCCTTGCCCATCAGCACCATCACCGCTTCGTAGCCGGCCTTGTAGCCCAGGTCCACGTAGTCCACGCCGTAGACGACCGGCTTGCCCTCGGCGCGGCGCTCCACCGCCACCGCCTCCACCGTCTCGTCCACGAGACCGGAGCCTCCGGTCCACAGGCAGGTGATGACCACGCGGCAATGCTTGTCCCAGAGTTGGCGCAGCGCCGTCTTCGTCATAGGCACCATCTCGGGCTTGCCGCCGGGGTCGTAGTCGCACGACATGAGCACGATCGAGCCGTCCGGGATGGACGCGATGGCGTCGTGGAACATGCGCACCGGCCGGGACGGCACGAGCGGCAGGCCGATGGGGCGGAGCATCGGCCCCAGCACGAGTAGCGCGACGATCAGGAACAGCCAGCGACGGTCGAGTTTCTCGAGCGCGGTGAGCTTCACGCCGCCCCTCCCCGGCCCGAGGCGTCACGCGGCACGCCCCGTCGCATCGCGCCCATCCGCCCCGCGCCCCTCCGCCGTGCGTCCGCGCTCATCAGTCCCCCCCGCCCAGGTACGAGCGTTCGATGCCGAGGATGATGCGCAGCCCCGTGGCCATGACGCCGAGTGCTGCGCCCATCAGGATCGCGCGCTTCGCGGCGTTCTGGGGCACGTTCATGATCCACTCCTGCACGGGGCCCATGCGCAGTCCTTCCGGCAGCCACGAGGTCATCTCGTTCCCGATCGGGACACGGCCGAGCATGACGATCAGCGCCGCCACGGCCAGCAGCCCCGCCTCCACGGTGCGTATCCGGAATGCGCGAAACGCAGCCGAGGCGATGAAGAATGCGAGCAACGAGAACATCGTCGCCTGCATCGGGGAGTAGAGCTGGTTGTACAGGAACATCGACACCGAGTCCGTCGCCTGCCAGCGCCTGCCCTCGATCAGGCCGATGACCACCGTGGCGACGAGCGAGACGACGAGCACCAGCTTGTAGGCCCAGTCCGACTGCCGTTTCGCGATGGACAGCAGGTTCACGCGCAGCGCGTTCGCTCCGCCCAGCACGTAGCCGAACGCCACGACGATGACCGCGCACTGTTGCAGGAAGTCCGCCGGCACGCTCACGACGTGGTGCGGCACGAAGAACGACAGGATCATGAACAACCCAATCACCGCCGTGATGAGAAGAGGGAGTTCTCGCTTCATGCCGGCCCCTATTGGGTCTGCATCCAGGTCGTGAGACCGCGGATGCCCATCGTCTCGAGCACGCAGCCCACGAGGATGGTGACGATGATGAGCAGCTTGAGCACGTCGGCGCCCTTCAAGCCTCCGACGAGCCGCGGCTCGCCGGACAGGTAGGCGCTCGCGGCGTAGAGCTCCTCGCCGATGAGGGTGTAGTCGCAGGCCACGACGAAGAACGCGAGCTGGTGCACGTTCGCCGTGCCGGCCACCTGGATGGCACCAGTCGTGAACCCGGTCTCGGCGAGCAGCAGGGACTCCGCGAAGAAAGCCCCCATGAAGATGTGCGCCGCCGGGCGATCGCGCAGCATGATGCCCGTGATCTTGGCCACGTACGCGAACTGCTCGGGCGAGACGAACGTCACGCTGTCCGGGTCGTAGGCCTCCGGACGGCCGGCATTCAGGTAACCGCTCTTCACCATCTCCTGCGCGATCGTGAACGGGATCGGGTACGCCACCGGCACGCGGATCGGCGTCTCGTATTTCGCCGTGAGCCGCGCGACGCTCTCCAGGATCACGAGGCCGGCGACGGTCTGGATGTCGTCGATGTCCTGGATGCCGGGCACATAGAGCACCGGGCGTCCCATCTCGGTGGCCCGCCCGATGGCCTCCTCGATGGCGTCGATACCCGCGAGCCGGCGCACGAACGGCTTGCGGCCGGATTGCGCCGCGGACATGAAATAGAGCACGAGCAGGAAGAACGAGGCGAGGAACGTGAGCACGCTGGCGCGCGTCGAGTTGAACCACGATTCGCGCGCGATCGCGGGCCCGGCGTTCGCGAGCGCCGGCGTGGAGCCACCCGGACCGAACGCGGTGACACGGTAGAAGTACGGCGTGTTCCGGTGCATCGCCTGGTCGACGCGCTCGGTCGTCCCCAGCGCCAGTGAGTCCACGAGCACCCAGGGGCCCACGGGCGAGGTGCCGCGCTCGAGCACGTAGCCGTTGACGCGGCCCAGGCCGACGGAGTCGTCGGGTGACCGTCGCCAGGTGAGCCGGATGCCGCTGCCCGCGTCGTTCGGGACGTCTTCGTAGGTGAGGCCCGCGGGGGGGGCGGGCGCGGGTGGCACGGGGATCGCAGAATCGGCGGCAGACGTGCGGACAGAGCCCACGCACGCCATCACCACCAGGATCGCACGCACGAGGGCGCGCGGGCTACGGGTCGGGTTCCCCAACGGTCCTCCCTGGACGGCCGCGAATCCGGTTCGGCGGCGCACGCTAGCGGCCGCGACGCAGCACGTCAACGAATATTCGACGGACGTGCCCGCTAACCCGCGAGCCGCTCGACATTGGCCCGGGGTACCGTGGCGCGCGTTCCGTCGTCCCCGAACTCCACCACGAGCACGCGCACGAGCGCCTCGGTCTCGAGCGCTCGCAGCTCGGCGGGCAGTTCCACGACGCGCCCCAGCCGGCCGAACCACGGCTCCCGGATGACGCGTACCGCGCTGCCCAGCTCGAGTGACCCGCCGGCGTCCTCGCGGCCGCGGTCCGCGCCCGACGCGTCGTGCGGCACGAACAGCTCCGGGCGCATGACGCCGGCCCGGATCTGCGTGGCGCCGCTCACCGAGGCCACGTGGCCCGCGCTGGCGCCGAGCAGCTCCCACGTGCGTCCCGCCATGGCGATGCGGCCGAACCCCTCGGTCAGCACCAGCGTCAGGCCCAGTTCCTCCTGACCGGTGATCGCGACGCCCAGGTCGCGCCCGAGCAGCGCGCGCAGGTCGTGGTCGTCGAAACCGCCCACGACGATCGCGGCAACACCCAGTTCGCGCGCGCGCTGGACCGTGGCGTGCGAGACGTGGCTTCCGCCGATGATCACCGCGCCGCGATGCTCCGCGCGCAGGTGCCGCTCCTCCAGTGGCTCGTCCGGTCGCGCGGTCACCACCGCGACGCGCCCGAATGTCTCGCCGCCCACACCGAAGATGCCCTGGACCAGGGCGCCGCGCGACTCCACGATGACGCCCTCGTCCGGCATCACCTCGGCGACCCGTCCGCTCACGTAGGCGTTCACCTCGACCGGGATCGGGCTCTCGCGCAGCAGCAGCTGACCCGTCACCGAGGACACCGACTCGAGCGTGCCGTCCGCGGGGGATTCCGCCTGGTTGCGCATGAGCCCGAACAGCGCCTTCGCCACGGCCACCACCTCGCCCTTCCGGACCGCGCTGCCGATCGGGCGCGTGAGCAGGCCGGAGACGCGCACCGGATCCACGCCGAGTCGCGCGGCCAGGTTCACGGTCTGGACATTGCCCGGAAGCACGGCGCGCGCCACGACGGTATCCGGGCCCACGGCTTCGCCGGCCGACACCACCACCTCGCCCTTGAGCGGCAGCCGCCGTTCGCGGCGCACCGTGGTGTGGGGGGCGACGCGCAGGCCGGGAGTGTAGGCGTGTCCCACGCTCAGACCTCCCGCGCGTAGAGGTCAAGCGCCTGGTTCCACTGGCGCAGGCGCGCGATGCGCGTGGCGGGATCGGCCGGCAGCGTGAACGGCCGGCGCCCGCGAGTGTCCACGGCCACGCCCACGACACCGCCGCGGATGATCCGCGTGACGGCGCGGCCCTTGCCGCCACCGACATCGAACCCGCGCTCGGGGGTGACGGTGAGCCGGACACGACCCGTGTCGGGCAGGTCGAGCCGCACCAGTTCGCCGAACGCCACGGCGTGTGCCGTCGCGGCGCCGGACTCGGGGGCCACCTCGATGCGCAGGCACGGCTGGCCCGGCCTCCCGGAGCCGAGCGGCGCGACGCAGGCCCCGAGCAGGATCAGGCAGTCGCGTTCGAACACCTGGGTCGCCGCCTGCTCGTGCACGGTGGAGAGCACGCCGAGCTGCGGCGTCATGAAGATGCTGTCCACCGCCACCTCGGTGATGCCTTCGGGCAGGAACCCGTCGATCATCATGAGCATGGCCTGGGATCGCCTCGGCGCGTGCGACAGCACGCCGCCCGAACCCACGAGCAGCCCCAGGTCCATGAGATTCACGAGCGTCGCCCCGGAGCCGGATTGCTCGAACGTGTCCGAGATGTCGCGCGCGGTCTGCTTACCTTTCAACCCCACCGCGAGCGACTTGTGCTGCTCGAACGACAGCCGCAGCGCCTCGCGACAGATGGCCTGCTCGATGACCAGGTCTTCGAGTGACTGCGGGATCGTCGTGGGCCGGATCATCTTGTTCTTGATGCGGTTCCGGAGCTCCACCTCGTCCACCGCGAACGGCACCCAGCGCAGGATGTTCGCGATGCCGGCCTCCGCCATGACGTTCGAGACCGAATAGCTCATCCCGAGGTTCGCGGACACCGTGCGGTTGAACACGGTCTCCTCCCCTTCCGCCTCGCGGAACACCGAGAACACGTCGGTCGTGGCGCCGCCGATGTCCACGCCCACGACGGCCATGCGATCGCGCTTCGCCACCTTCTCGATGATGAGTCCGACCGCGCCGGGCGTGGGCATGATGGGCACCGGCGACCACGCCATGAGCTTCTTGTACCCGGGCGCGTGCGCCATGACATGCTCCATGAACAGGTCGTGGATGGCGTCGCGGGCCGGCTTCAGGTGCTCGCGTTCGAGCGTCGGCCGCAGGTTCGGCACCACGCTCAATGCCGTGACGCGGCCCAGGCAATCGCGCACCATGGGCGCGGCATCCTGGTTCCCGGCATAGATGACGGGCAGCTCGAAGCCCGCCCCGAGCCGCGCGCGCGGGTCCGCGGCGGCGATGATCTCGGCCATCTCGGTGACGCGGCGCACGTCGCCGCCGTCGGTGCCGCCCGAGAGCAGGATCATGTCCGGCCGGAGCAGGCGAATGCGGCGGATCTTCTCGTGCGGCCGGCGCCCGTCGTTGAGTGCAATCACGTCCATCACGATCGCCCCCGCGCCCAGCGCCGCACGCTGAGCGCTCTCGCCGGTCATCTGCAGCACGAGGCCGGACACCATCATCTGGAGCCCGCCGCCCGCGCTCGACGTGCTCAGGTAGAGGTCCACGCCGTCGTCGCCCTGCTGCGGGCTCAGGATCCGGTCGCCGTCCAGGAGCCGCCGGCCGCGCAGCTCTTCGACCTCCTTCACCGCGTTCAGCACGCCGCGCGTGACGTCCTCGAACGGCGCCTCCACCGTGGTCGGCGCTTCGCCGCGTGTCACCAGGCGATAGCCCTCGGGCCCGCGCTCGATCAGCACCGCCTTGGTCGTGGTGGAGCCGCAGTCGGTGGCGAGAATCGAACGGATGGACTCGGTCGCCGGGATCAAGACCGTCTCGCCGCGCGCACGCGCTCGTCCGCCGCGGCTTCGATCATCCCGGCGAGCGCATCCAACGCCTCCCGCCGCTCGACCAGTGCGGCCACCCGGCGGTAGTCGCGATAGCCGAACAGCGCCTGGGCGAACGGCTCGAAGAACAGCATGGCCTGCCCCGCGAGCACCGAGAGCGGCCGAACGGTTTCGAGCGTCAGGAGCGCGGGCGTCTCGAGCCTCAACTCGGCGACGCGGCGCGCGAGGCGTTCGAGCAGCTCGCGATCCTCGGGCGCGAGCTCAGGCGCGTTCATGGGTGCTCCAGAACGCGCGCACGCGCTCGCGCAGCTCGGCGCGCCGGTCGCCGGGCATCGGCAGCGTGAGCGCGCGCGTGGCGTCGAGCCAGTTGCGGTCGGTGAATGGGGACAGCAGCGCGCCCACGGGCACGTCGTCGATCCGGCGCACGTCGCGCCATGCGCGATGATGGCGCGCGAGCAGTCCTCGCCGCTCGGCCCCTTCGGCGCCGACGCGGCACGCCGCCGGGATCACCGCGGGCAGGAGCGGGGCTCCCGCGATCGCTCCCAGCGCGAGTGCCAGCAGCGTCGGGAAGCCGGCGCCCGCGATCAGCAGCCACATCGCCAGCACCGCCAGCGCGGTGATGCCCGCGGCGCCTGGACGCTCGCTCCACGGGTCGAACGTCCACTCCACGGACGCCCGCGGATCGGACGCGGGAGCGGCCTCGGTGGCCGTCATGCCGGGACCGCTCCCCTGCCGCGATCCCCCGTCGTGGGACGCGTCACCCGTGCTGCTCCTCCACGACCTTGGCGTAGTCCGCGCTTGAGAGCAGCGCCGCGAACGCCTTCGCGTCCGCCGGGCGCAGGCGCAGCATCCAGCCGGCGGCGTAGGGCTCGCGGTTCACCGCGGCGGGATCGTCCACGAGCGCGCCATTCACCTCGACCACCTCGCCCGCGATCGGGGCGTAGAGGTCGCTCACGGTCTTCACGGCCTCCACCACGCCGAACGTCGCGCCGGCCGCGAGCTTCGCACCCACCGCGGGAAGCTCCACGAACACCACGTCGCCGAGCTGGTCGGTGGCGTAGCCGGTGATCCCCACCGTGATCACGCCGCCCTGCTCCCGGGCCCACTCGTGTTCGCGCGTGTATCGGACGTCCTCGGGGAAGTTCACGTCACCTCCATGATGGTCACGAGTGATGCGTGCCGCGGGTGTAGAACGGCCGCGCGGTCACGCGCGCGGCGAGCGCGGTGGAGCCCGCTGCGATCTCGAGCGTGCTGCCATTCGCCGCCAGCGCCGTCTCGACATAACCCATGCCGAGCGGGCGCTCGAGGCTGGGGCTGAACGTGCCGCTCGTCACCGTCCCGACCGGGCGGCCGCCGGCGCGGATTGCCATGTCGTGACGCGGCACCCGGCGTCCGTCCAGCTGGAAGCCCACAAGCCGGCGCTTCAAGCCCTCGGCCTTCTGCTTCACGAGCACGTCGCGGCCGTGGAAGTCGCCCTTCGCAAGCTTCACCGTCCAGCCGAGGCCTGCTTCGAGTGGCGTCGTGTTGTCGTCGATGTCGTTGCCGTAGAGCATGTAGCCCATCTCGAGGCGCAGCGTGTCGCGCGCCCCGAGCCCGATCAGCTCCAGGCCGTGCGCGCGGCCGGACTCCATGAGTCCGTTCCACACCCGCGCCGCGTGCTCGGGGGCGAAGTAGAGTTCGAAGCCATCCTCCCCCGTGTAGCCCGTGCGCGAGATCGTGGCGGTTACGCCGTAGAGCAAGCCGGCCGTGAAGCGGTAGTAGCCGAGCCCTAACGCTTCCTCGGGCACGTGGCCGCGAAGCACGTCGGCGGCCTTCGGCCCCTGCACGGCGAGCAGCGCGGTGGCGTCCGAGCGATCCTCGAGCGTGACGCCCGCCGGCACGTGCTCGGCCAGCCAGGCGAGGTCCTTCGCCAGGTTCGCAGCGTTCACGACCAGCATGTGGTGGTCGGCGTAACGGTAGACGAGCAGGTCGTCCACGATGCCCGCGTCGGGCCGGCACATCGGCGAGTAGAGCGCCTGGCCGACGGCGAGCCCCCCGACATGGTTCGTGACCATGCGGTCCAGCCACTCCGCGGCGCCGGGCCCTCGCACTTCGAACTCGCCCATGTGCGAGATGTCGAACAGGCCGGCCGCGGAGCGCACCGCCTGGTGCTCGCGCACGTCGCCGGTGTAGCGCACGGGCATCTCGAATCCGGCGAACTCCACGAGTTTCCCGCCCGCGGCGCGGTGGAACTCGTAGAACGGCGTGCGCTTTACAGTGGCGCTGGGCTGCACGGAGGATCCTCCCGGGGAGACAAACGCGGCCACGTTAGCGTGCAGCGGCGAACAGGGTCAAGTTTGCGCGCTGGAACGATTTGGTTGTGCTGTGAAGATTGTTGCTGGACGTTTGAGCACCCGTTCGCGATGCGCGTGGAGCGAAGTTCACTCCGCGAGCTTCAGCCGGTGGCGCTGTTCGTTGGGGTACCGTCGCGTCGGCACCTCGCCCCGGTAGTAGCGCGCCCACTCCGGCGGCAGCCCGACGCGGTCCGGGAACAGCCGCCACTCGAGCAGCTCGCGGATCGGCACCGGGCGCGCCGCGAGGCCCAGCCGCATCGCCGGCGTGCCGCCGCCGTGGCGCTCCGAGAACGGCTTGGCGAAGTTCTGCCACAGCACGAGCCACGCCGCCCGCTCGACCACCGACTGGTGCCGCTTGGAGAACGCGATCGTCTCGCGCTTGTGATTGGCGCTGTTGTGCCGCAGCAAGAGGTCCAGCCGGTTGACCGCGAACAATGGATTGCCCGCCGTGCGCGCCTCGCGGCTCGAGGTGCGCTCGTGGACGATCGCGTAGCCGGTGAGCCGCTTGAGCGCCCGCGGATAGTCGTCGTGCTCGTCGGTGCGGACCACGAGCCCCTGCGGTTGGGGTGCCGCCAGGCGCAGGGCTAAGGCGGTGCCCTGCTCGATCCCACGCGGGTCGGGCCGGCCGTGGCGCGCCTCGAGGAGCGCGCGCCGGCGCTGCTGCCGTGCGCGCATCCGCCCCTTGCGCCGCAACTCGGTGTGGGTGAAGGCGTAGCAGTAGTGCGAGCGTGATCCCACGACCAGGTTCAGGTAGAGCGGGTGGTACTGGCTATGAGCGAAGCTCTCGAAGCCGTCGGCCACCACGGGCTCGGCGAGGGGCCCGCGCGGGCGGTGCTCGTGCAGGTAGAGCAGGGCATGGCGGCCGAGCCGCGCGGCGTGGCGCAGGACGGTGGTCGGGCTACAGCCCGCCTCGCGGGCGATCTGGCGATAGCCTGAGCAGGCGAGCAGCCGGAAGGCGGCGGCGGCGAGCACGTCGGGGCGCTTGAGCCAGTAGCTGGTGCGGAACGTCTGCTCGCTGAAGGTGTGACCGCAGTGGCCACAGCGGAAGCGCTGGACCCGGGCCGAGGCGGCGTCACGGGCGAAGAACCCGTGGCGCTTCCAGCGCCAGCCGGGGCTGCAACGGTGGAAGCGGCAATCGCTTCGCGGGCAGTGCGGCGGGATGAAGGGGGCAGAGGTGCTCGCCATGGCTCCCGATCACTGCACCTGCCATGCCCGCCACAATCTTCACAGCACAACTTACTGCTTGCGGGCTGCGGTCGGCCGGGCGGCTCGAGCCGGCCCCCTCGCCGCCGCGCGCTGCTCGGCGATCGTTCGCCGCAGGTGCATGGGCAGGATCCTCGGCTCGAGGCCGTGCCCGAAATCGATCAAGCGCGCCGTGCCGACGCCCTTGTCGCGGATGTTGAGCGCGGTGGCGTCGCCCGAGCGGCCGATGAGCCAGGACTTCCGCGACGAGGTCGTGACGATGTCCTCGCGCGCAAGGTGGGTGATGGGCACGTCGTTCGTGTACCAGCTCGTGCGGTCCTCGCGCAGCTCGGTGTAGATCGAGCTGTCCCCCACGGCCTGGGTGACGCCCTTGCCCTGCTTCAGGAGGATCATGCGCGCCGTGAACGTACCCTTGGGCGTCTGCACGGTGTCCACGCCGAGCGAGTCTCGATCCCAGGTGACGGGATTCTTGACGTCGTGCCGTGCCTTGAGCGTGCTCGCGGCAGGCTTGTTGATATCCACGCGTGGCGTGCCGTCCTCGTTCAGCATCGTGATCATCTTGCGCATGTAGAGCAGCAGTCGCTCGGTGGCCGAACTGTCGGTGAAGATCTCGTAGGACATGAGCGCGGCGCGCGTCTGCGGCGGACCGCTCGGCATGTCCACCCAGGTCTCGAGCCAGAAGCACGGGTCGCCCCAGAAGTCCTCCTCACCGGCCACCAGCACGGTGAGGGTGTAGTCGTCGGTCACGCCGAGCTGGCTGCTGGACTGCATGTGGTACTTGGCCCAGTCGCCCACTCTGAAGTGGGGCTTGTGCGCGTAGTCCAAGAGCCCGATGCCGTTCATGATGGCCTGGCCCTGGGCCCGGGCGGGTAGCACGCCGAGCGAAAGCGCGGCGACGACGAGAAGCAGCAGCCGGATGGCACGACGCATGCAGCGATTCTCCAGGAAGGCTTTGGGGAGAAGCATCCCGACCGAGGCTCAGGCGGGCCGGGTTCGGCGGAGGAGCGCGGCGCCAGCTC
>JAHFBX010000335.1 GCA_023249815.1 Candidatus Eiseniibacteriota bacterium | reverse complement strand
CGAGCGCGTCCAGTTCGCGCACCATTTGGCCCTTGGCGACGCCACCCACCGCGGGATTGCACGACATCTTCGCCGTGTCGGTGACGCGCACGGTGAGGAGCGCGGTCGCAAGTCCCATGCGCGCGCTGGCGTGCGCGGCTTCGCAGCCGGCATGGCCGGCGCCCACCACGACGACGTCGTAGCGCCCCTCGCGCCGGTCGGCGGCGCGCGCCCGCTCGGGCACCGCGTGCTCGGGGGCGCCCGGCGAGGGCGCGAAGTGCGCCGACGACTCCTCGGGAACGCGCCCGATGCTCATTTGCCGATGCAGAAGCGCGCGAAGATGCGCTCCAGCAGATCCTCGCTCACGTTGCGCCCCGTCACCTCGCCCAGCGCGGCGAGCGCGTCGCGCAGCTCGAGCGCCACGATCTCGCCTGGCAAGCTCTGAGCCGCCGCTCCCGCCGCGCGCACGAGCGCCGCACGGGCGTGCTCGAGTGAGTCGGCGTGACGCGGATTCGCCACCGCGCCGGCGAGCCCGCCCGCCTGATCGGCGCCGAGCAGCGATGCCAGCGCCTCGCGCAGCACGTCGAGCCCCGCTCCGGTCGTCGCCGAGACCCGCACCACGCGTGCCGGGCGAGCTCCAGCGCCCCACGCGAGCGATTCCGCCGTGGCCACGGCGGGCAGGTCCGACTTCGCGAGCACCGCGAGCACGCGTCGGCCGGTGAGCTTAGCGGCGAGTGCCTGGTCGGGGGGCGTAAACGGCGCGGCGCCGTCCACCACCCACAGCACCACGGCCGCGCCATCGAGCGTCGCGAGTGCGCGCTCGACGCCGAGTGCTTCCACCTCACTCGCTGCCGTGTGCACGCCGGCCGTGTCCGACAGCGTCACCGCCACGCCCGAGATCTCCAGCCGCTCGCTCACTCGATCGCGTGTCGTGCCGGGCTCGTCGGTGACGATGGCGCGGTCCTCGCCGAGGAGCGCGTTGAACAGCGACGACTTCCCGGCATTGGGTCGGCCCACGAGTGGCACGCGCACGCCCTCGCGGACGGCCCGGGCCCACGGCGCACCCGCGAGCAGCCGTGTGAGCTCGTCGCTCACGTCGCGGATCTCGTCACGAACGTGCGCGGGCGTCTCGATCCCGCCGACGTCCTCGGCGAAATCCACGCGCGCTTCCACCTCCGCCGCCGAATCCGCGAGCCGGTCCTCGAGGCTCGCGATGCGGCGCGACAACGTGCCCGAGAGCTGTGCGAGGGCCAGGTCTGAAGCGCTCTCGGTCTCGGCGTGCACGAGGTCCGCGACGGCCTCCGCCTGCGCCAGGTCGAGCCGGCCGTGAAGATAGGCGCGCAGCGTGAACTCGCCGGGGCCGGCGAGCCGCGCGCCCGCCGCGCGAAGTGCTCCCAGCACGCGGCGCGCCGGCAACTCGCCGCCATGACACGAGAACTCCACGGTGTCCTCGCCCGTGTAGGAGCGCGGCCCAAGGAACACGGCGGCCACCACCTCGTCCAGGCGGGTCTCGCCCGCGCCGCCCGGATCGCGTGTCGCGACGGCCCAGCCGTGATGCAGCGTGTGCCCGAGCGCGCGGGCGAGCGGCGCCGAACCGCGGAACACGGCGTCGGCCACGCGCAGCGACTCCGCACCGCTCACGCGGACCACGGCGAGGCCGCCCGGACCCATGGCGGTCGCGATCGCGGCAATGGTGTCGTCCAACGAGTTCAGAAACGACCTCCGTGGAAAAACTCGACGCCCGGCTCGCGCGATGCCGAGCCGGGCGCCGGGTGTTCGAAGGGCCTCGGTCAGCTCGCGCTGTCGTCTTCCGATCTGTCCGGGAAGCTCGCGGGCGCCACCGCGACACGTTTCAGCATGCCGGTGCCGAGCGAGAACGTGCGCACGCGCGCGTCCTCGCGGAGCGTCACGTGCACGATGCGGCGTTCCTGGGAGTTCATGTAGTCGCTCACCACCTCGGCGTTCTGCGTCACCGCGTCCTCGGCGAGGCGGCGCGCCAGTTCCTCGAGTTCGCCCTCGCGCTGCTGCCACGAGTCGTTCACCTCGAGCTGCAGGTGGTAGCGCGAGCCGTCGCCTTTGTTGAGGAAGCGATTGAGCAGGTGCTGGAGGGACTGCCGCGTCTCGCCCTGGCGCCCGACGAGCAGTTGCTCGTCGCGATCCACCTCCACCGTCACGTCCACGCGATTGCCCTCGGCACGCGCCGAAACGCGCGGCTCGAAGCCCATGGCGCGGAGCAGGTCCTCGGTGAGCTTGGTGCTGGTCGCGACCAGTTCGTCGGCGTTCATGTCCGGAGCCTCCGATCTTTCGCGAGCTTCACCCCCACGTTCGGGGCGGCCGCGGAAGCGTTCGCGGCGGCCCTCGCGACGAGTCGACTCCGAGCCGGCGGCGTCCTCACGCCGCGGGGACGCGGGCGGGGCCTCGTACGATGGCATCGGCGACTCCATCGGGACCGCGGCCGGCGACGGCGCCACGGGATGAGACGCGACGGGCTCGGGCGTCGGCGGCACGTACGGTGCCGGTGCGGGCGCCGCAGCCGTGGCCGCGGCGTGCGAAGCGGGCGACTCGCGCGGTTCGCGCTCGAACGCGTCGTTGCCGTTCATGCCGACTGGGGCCGGCGCCTCCATGCCGCCACCCGCCTCTTCCGGGGCCCCCCGGCGACGGCCACGGCCGCGGCGGCGGCCGCGACGACGGCGCTTGCGCGGTGAATCGTCGTCGCCGCCCTCGCGGACCGAAGGTGGCACCGTCGAGCTCGCCGCGGGCGCCGGCTGCGGGCGGCGCTCCTCGCGCGGGGCACGCTCACGCCCGCCACGCTCCTCGCGCGGGGCTCGCGGTTCGCGCGGGGCGCGCTCTTCGCGGCCACCGCGATCCTCGCGCGCGGCGTGTTCCTCGCGACCGCCTCGCTCCTCGCGCGGAGCACGCGCCGCGCGCTCCTCTCGCGAAGCGCGCGCCGGCCGCTCTTCACGGCTGCCACGTCCACCGCGCTCCTCACGACTCGCACGCGGCGAACGCTCCTCCCGCGCGCCGCGACCGTGGGGCTGGGCTTCGCGACCGCCGCGACCGCTTTTTTCTTCGCGGCCACCGCGGCGGCTGCCGCGGCGGTCTTCGCGCTCCGACGGCTCCTTGATGGCGCCACCGGGTCGCCGCGCCACGCTCACACGGAACGGGCGCGCGCCCAATCCCAGGAATCCGCCCTTGCCTTCCTCGATGGTGATGATCACGGCCTCGGCGCGCGACAAGCGCAGCGCCTCGAGACCCTTGCGGACCGCTTCATCGAAGGTCTTGCCTTCGTATACCGAACCAGCCATTGCATTGCCCCTGCCGGACGCGCGGTCGTCGCGCGCCGTCCGCCTGGGCGGACAGGGCGCGCGCTCGGGACGCGACGTCCCGGTGCGTGTGGAAGTGAAGCCTCGTGGCGCACCTCGAACGCGGCGCGAGTTCGTGCCCCGATGGG
>JAHFBX010000060.1 GCA_023249815.1 Candidatus Eiseniibacteriota bacterium | reverse complement strand
GCAGGCGTGTCGCAGGGCACGTCTCGAGGTGCGCGAGATCGCGAGGCGCGCGCAGCGCGAAGGAAAGGCGGAGCGGCCGCACGCGAACGCGTGAGGCGCACTGGGGAGCGCGCCTGCACCAGCGCTCCGCCTCGAATCGAGCGGGGGCGGTGGCGCGAGTCATCGCCCCCTTCCTCATGGCAGGCCCCGGGCAGGATGCGAGGAGACGAGGCGCGCGCTACTCTCCTGCCATGACACTCGAACGCTGGGATGTCGTGGACCGCTATCTCACCGAGACGTTCGTGCCCGCGGACCGCGCGCTCGCCTCGGCGCTCGAGGCCAGCGAGACCGCTGGGCTCCCTGCCATCGCGGTGACGCCCACCCAGGGTCGACTGCTCGAGCTGCTCGCGCGACTCCTCCAGGCGCGAAAGGTGCTCGAGATCGGCACGCTCGGGGGCTATAGCACGCTGTGGCTGGCGCGCGGCCTGGCGAGTTGCGGCCGGATCTTGACGCTCGAACGTGACCCGCATCACGCGAAGGTCGCGCGCGAGTCGTTCGCGCGAGCCGGTCGCTCGGGCGAAATCGAGCCGCGCGAGGGGGCTGCGCTCGACGTGCTGCCGCAGCTTGTCTCCGAGGGGGCGGGCCCGTTCGACCTCGTCTTCGTGGACGCCGACAAACCGAGCCTGCCGGAGTACTTCACGTGGTCGCTCCGCCTGTCACGTCCCGGTACGCTCATCGTCGTGGACAACGTCGTGCGAGAGGGTGAGGTGGCAAACGCCGCCAGCGCGGACACGAGTGTCCAGGGCGTGCGTCGCATGAACGACCTCATCTCGGCCGAGCCCCGCGTGTGCGCGACCACGTTGCAGGTCGTGAGCGGCAAGGGCTACGACGGCCTGGCGTTCGTGCTCGTCGAGCGCTGAGCGCCTACCCCCGGCCGGTGTGGCCGAAGCCGCCGACGCCGCGCTCGGTCTCGGAGAGCGCGTCCACTTCCACCCACGCCACGCGTGGCACCGGCTGCAGGACGAGCTGCGCGATGCGGGCTCCGCGTTCGACCACGAACGGCTCGGTCCCCAGATTCTGCATGATGACGCGGATCTCGCCCCGGTAGTCGGAGTCGATCGTGGCGGGACTGTTCGGCAGCGTGATGCCGTGGCGGGCAGCCAGGCCGGATCGCGGCCGCACCTGCATCTCGTAGCCCTCCGGCACCTCGACGGCGAGTCCGGTGGGAACCATCGCGATCGCGCCGGGCGCCAGGGCGAGCGGGGCGTCCACGGCCGCACGGACGTCCATGCCGGCGGCTCCGAGCGTCTCGTAGCCGGGAAGCGCCAGATCGCCGGCATGCGCGAGCCGCCGAATGCGCACCGCGACGCCGGGGGTCACGCGGTCGGGCGGCGGCCGCGCTCCGCGGACGGACGGCGCGACACGATCAGCGGATTCCGGGCGATGTGCAGACCGGCCTGCAAGCGGTCCTGAAGTCCCAGTTTCTCGAGGATGTGCCCGACGTGTTTCTTCACGGTGGGTTCGCTGATGCGGAGTTCGCTGGAGATCTCCTTGTTCGAGAGCCCCTCCGCGATCAACGCCGCCACGTCGAGCTCGCGCTCCGAGAGCGGGTCGGCTCCGCCCGAGCCACCGTTGCCGACGTCCTTGGCAGAGACCAGGCCGGTCGTGGTCTGCGGGTCGAACCACGACTGCCCGGCGGCCACCGCGCGGATGCCGCGGAACAGGTCCTCGGGGTCCGCGCTCCGGCGCACGGTCGCGCGCGCGCCCTGCGCCACCGCGAGCGCCAGGCAGTCGGTCCCGGCGGCGCAGAACGGCTCGGGCTCCTTGCCAGCGCGGCGCCGGCGAGAGGGCGGATTCAGCACCAGGCAGTTGTGGGTCCCGCGATCGCTCATCGCGAGAACCTTGAGATCCGGCAGCTCGCGGCGGAGCCGCGGGATCGGGGAATCCTCGCTCTGGGACGGCAGGTTCATGGTCAGGACCACGACGTCGGGGTGGAGCGCCCGGCACTGAACCATCAGCTCCTCGAGCGTCGCCGCCTCGCCCACGACCAGGAAGTCGCTCTCGTTTTCGAGCAGCCCGACCATGCCACCTCGGTCTATCGCGTGGTGGTCAGCGACGACGATGCGGATCAAGGGCGAGGCGTCCTTGTGCTCGCGGCGGACCACGGCTCTTGGCTTCTGGCTGCGACGTTCGGACACGGCGGGCTCCTCGACTGGGGTGGAGGTTTCCCCTGAAGAGTACGCCTTCGCGGCCCAGCGCGCGAGCGCTGGCGATACTCCTTTCGGACCATCTGGCGCCCACCCTCCGTCCCATGGTTTCGACCTCCCCAAGAGTCGAAGCTGGGTGTGTCGGACGAGAGGAGGCGTTATGAAGATCCTGATCGCGGTGGACGACTCGCCCCATTCGCAGCGCGCGGTGCGGTTCGTGGCGCGCATGCGCTGGCCGGCCGGCAGCCGTGTCCTGGTGGCGAGTGTGGTCACGCCCGCGCTCACGCCGCCGGGGGTGGGAACCGAGTCCGGAGTGCCGTTGCTGATCGAGGTCAGCGAAGAGCAGCGCCAGCACGCGAACAGCGTCGTCAGCCAGGCCGAGGCCGAGTTGCGCGAGGCGGGCATCGCCACCGAGCACCGTGTGCCGACCGGCGACCCGCGCGACGCGCTGCTCCGCCTCGCGAGCGAAGAGCGCGTGGACCTTCTGGTCGTGGGGTCCCACGGTCGTACGGGTTTCGCGAAGTTGCTGTTGGGAAGTGTCTCGAGCCATGCGGTGACCCATGCGCACTGCAACGTGCTCGTCGTGAAGGAGGAGACTCATGAGAAGGCGTGACTTGACGGTTCGCGCGACCCCTCGGCCGTGGCCGGGGCTGGCGCTCGCCGTGCTGATCCTTGCCAGCGCGACGCTCGGCCGTGCCGAGTCGGCAACCGCGCCTCGCGCGGTCGTGTCGCTCGGAGCCGGCAGCGAGCTGTGGCTGGAGGGCACCTCCACGGTGCACGACTACGAAAGTCGTACATCGACGCTCGGGTTCACGCTGATGCGCGACCCGAGCCAGGCCGACCCCGCCGATGCGGCCGCGCTCGACGCATGGCTCCGCGCGGGGGGATTGCGCGGTCTCGACCTCGTGGTGCCGCTCAAGACCATGCGCTCGGGCAAGGCGGGGCTCGACAAGAACATGCTCAAGGCGCTGCGCGCCGGCGAGTTCCCCGAGATCCGCTTCTTGCTCTCGGCCTCGCAGTTGGGCGTTGCCCGCGGCGACACGCTCCCGGTGTCGGCGGACGGCTCACTCAAGGTGGCCGGTCACCAACGCGCCATCGCCGTGAAGGGTCAGCTCGTGCGCGGCGACAAGGGCGTGTGGCTCGAAGGTTCGCACGCAATGCTCATGAGCGATTACGGCGTGAAGCCGCCCACGATGATGCTCGGCACGCTCAGGGTGCGTGACCCCATCGTCGTGCACTACCGGCTGCTGCTGGTGCCGGGTGAAGCAGGCGGCACCAAGGCTGTCTCCAACCACTGACGAAAGGGGCACGATATGACGACGATGAAGAGTCGCAGGATGCTCGTGATCGGGCTGGCCGCCGCCCTGGGGCTCGCCGCGGTCGCTGCCACCATGGCTCGCGCGGAAGATCGCATCCCGGGAGAGACGCCGCGCGCGAAGGTCTCCCCCGTCACGATCCAGCACTACCGGGCGCACGACTCCCGCAGCATCAACCAGTTCGAGACGCCGAAGGAGGAGGGCGTGCCCTATGACGGCTTCGCGCTGTCGTGGGGCGGCGGCTTCACCCAGCAGTTCCAGGCGCTGCATCACTCGAACAACGCCACGCCGGTGCTCGCGGGCGCGCCGCCCGTGAACCAGAACCAGCTGAAGCGGATCGGCGCCGGGTTCAACAACGCGGCCGCGAACATGTACATGGACGCGCAGCTCGCAGAGGGCATCCGGGTCGAGATGACGACCTACCTGTCGTCGCGGCACCACAACGAGTCGTGGGTCAAGGACGGCTACCTGCTCATCGACGGGTCGCCGTGGGAGAACGCCACGCTCGACGAGATCATGAAGGTCCTGACGCTGCGCGTCGGGCACTTCGAGGTCAACTACGGTGACGCGCACTTCCGCGGCTCGGACAACGGCAGCACCATCACGAACCCGTTCGTGGGCAACCTCATCATGAACGCGTTCACCACCGAAGTCGGCGCCGAGGCGTACGTTCGCAAAAGCGGTTACATGGCCATGCTCGGGGCCACGGGCGGTGAGATCCGCGGCACAGTCGCCGATCCGCAGCGCCGGGCACCCAGCTACCTGGGCAAGCTCGGCCTGGACCAGCAGATCAACGACCAGCTGCGCGTGCGCCTGACCGGCTCGCTCTACACCACGACGAAGTCCATCAGCAACACGCTCTACTCGGGCAGCCGCGCCGGGTCGCGCTACTATGAAGTGCTGACGAACACGGCCGGCGCAGTGGGGACGCAGGCGTGGACGGGCGACATCCAGCCCGGCCTGTCGAGCAAAATCACCGCGATGGTGTTCAACCCGTTCATCAAGATGGGCGGCTTCGAGTTCTTTGGCAACCTCGAGCAGGCGAAGGGCAAGACCGAGGCCGAGATCGCGGCAGGCGCTCCCGAGCGCAAGTGGACGCAGATGTCGGGCGACCTGATCTACCGCTTCGCGTGGGACGACCTCTACGTGGCGGCGCGGTACAACACGGTGAAGGGCCGCTTCGCGGGATTTGCGAACGACGTCACGGTGAACCGCGTGCAGTTCGGCGGCGGCTGGTTCATGACGCCGGGCATCCTGATGAAGGCCGAGTACGTGCGTCAGGAGCACAAGGACTACCCGCTCACGAACCTGTTCCATGACGGCAAGTTCGAGGGCATGATGATCGAAGGCGTGGTCGCGTTCTGAGCTTCACCATCCGGAATGGCCGGCGGGAGACACGATGAATCGAAACGCCGAGTCCATTCCGAGCAGGGACCGGGTGGTAGCCCGGTCCCTGCGGCGGGCGCTGGCGCTGGCCCTGCTGATGCTCTGGGCCACCGCCTCGCGGGCGAGTGACATCGCCGTGAGCGTGCAGAACGACGATGGTCTATACCAGGTGCGTGGCCACTTCGAGACGGCCGCGCGCCTGGAGTTGGTGTGGAAAGTGCTCACGGACTACGAGCACATCCCGAGTTTCGTGGAGTCCGTGAAGCACAGCGATGTCGAGGAGCGAGACGGCGCCCGGGTCAAGGTGCGCCAGACCGCCGCGATCGGCGTGTTCCCGTTGAGAAGGCGCGTGCGCGTCACGCTGGACGTCCGCGAACATCCCCAGCGGCGCATCGAGTTCCGTGATCTCCTCGGTCACGACTTCCGGCTCTACCACGGCTCGTGGTCATTGCGCGGCGACTCCGTCAGCACCGTGGTGGAGTACGCGCTCGATGCGACGCCCCGCAGCGCGGCACCGCAGTGGATCGGCCGCAGCATGATGAGCCACAGCGCGCAGGACTTACTCCAACAGGTCCGCGATGAGATCGAGCGGCGATCGCGGGCACGCTGACGCGCTGACGCGGGCGTTCCATGCGCGGCCCGCGGTGGCGGGTCAGTGAAGCCAGCTCACCGCGAACGTCCAGGCCTGGTTCACCATCGTGAGATTGTTGTCGAGCTTCCACAGGTCGGAGAAGCCGCGCGTGTAGCGCGCCTCCACGCTCAAGCTGGACGACCCGGCAGGGATCTCGATCCCGAACCCCCCGCCCAGTCCGAGGTCCATGGCCTTCATGTCGCCCTTCAGATCCTGGTCGGGCAGGCCCGAGCCCTTGGACTCGAAGTGGCCGCCCAGGGCCACGCCGAACGACGGTCCCACCTCCAGGTAGGGCACGGCGCCCGAGCGGATCGGGACCCGCGTGCGCAGGAGCAGCGGGATCTCCAGGTAGTCGAACCGCCAGGTATCCTCGGTGGTACCGATCGGATTTCCCGCGTTGTCCGTCATCTCCGATGACGAGCCGCCGCCCTTCACGGAGTATGCCGCCTCGCCGCGGAACGACAGGTTGCGGGCGAGGTCCACCTGGTAGACGAGACCAAGGTTCGGGAACGTGCGCGAGTTGGGGCGGATCAGGTCGCCGGACTCGCCGGTGAATGCTGAGACGTTGACCCCCGCACGTGGTCCCCAGTGAACCGGGGCGGCGCCAGCGCCCGCCGTTCCGAGGCAGGTTCCGAGGCAGGTTCCGAGCAGGATCGCCGCGATCGCCGGTCTCGTTCTCATGACGCACCTCCTCCGGGGAGTCGCTCCGGACTCGACCGCCCCACGACTGCCCCGTGCGGCCGGCCGCGCCCCACGCACGCAAGGCTACTCCCGCGCCTCGGCCGCGCGATAGCCCGCGGTCCGGCAGCCGGAGCGACGCCCGCAACGCGAACCGCCCCCGGGGCTTCCCCCGGGGGCGGTCGGTGCATCTCGGCGATTCGGGCTCGCGCGCCGGGTCTAGAAATCCCCACCGTCGTAGCCGCCCTGGCCGCCACCGCCGGCCGGAGACTTCTTCTTCTCCGGGATCTCCGTGATCAGCGCCTCGGTCGTCAGCAGCAGGCCCGCCACCGACGCCGCGTTCTGCAGCGCCGTGCGCGCCACCTTGGTCGGGTCGATGATGCCGGCCTCGAACATGTCCACCATGGCCTCGTTGTCGACGTCGAAGCCCATGGTCTTCTTCTCCTTCTTCACGCTCTCGACCACGACCGAGCCCTCGAGCCCGGCGTTGTCGCACAGCACGCGGAGCGGCTGCTCCAGTGCCCGGCGGATGATGTTCACGCCGATGCGCAGGTCGCTCTCATACGTGGCTGCTAGCGTGTCGAGCGCCTTCTGGCAGCGCAGGTACGCCACGCCGCCACCCGCAACGATGCCTTCCTCGACGGCCGCGCGTGTGGCGTGCAGCGCGTCCTCGACGCGAGCCTTTTTCTCCTTCATCTCGGTCTCGGTCGCGGCACCCACGTGGATCACCGCGACGCCGCCCGCCAGCTTGGCCAGGCGCTCCTGCAGCTTCTCGCGGTCGTAATCCGACGTGGTGTCCTCGATCTCCTTCTTCAACTGCCCGATGCGGCCCTGGATGTCGGCCTTCTTGCCGTAGCCTTCGATGATCGTGGTCTTGTCCTTGTCCACGACGATGCGCTTGGCACGGCCCATGTCCTCGATGCGCGCGCTCTCGAGCTTGAGGCCGATGTCCTCGGTGATGACCTTGCCGCCGGTCAGGATGGCGATGTCCTCCATCATGGCCTTGCGGCGGTCACCGAAGCCGGGCGCCTTCACCGCGCACACGCTGAGCGTGCCGCGCAGCTTGTTCACCACCAGCGTCGCGAGCGCCTCGCTCTCGACCTCCTCGGCCACGATCAGCATCGGCTTGCCGCGCTGCGCGATCTTCTCGAGGATCGGGAGCAGGTCCTTCATGCTCGACAGCTTCTTGTCGTAGAGCAGGACGAAGCCGTCCTCGATGACGGCCTCCATGGTGTCCTTCTCGGTGACGAAGTAGGGCGAGATGTAGCCCTTGTCGAACTCCATGCCCTCGACGATCTCCTTCGTGGTCTCGATGGAGCGCGCCTCTTCCACGGTGATCGTGCCGTCCTTGCCGACCTTGTCCATGCAATCGGCGATGATCTTGCCGATTTCGACGTCGCCGTTGGCGGAGATGGTCGCGACCTGCTCGATCTCCTTGTTCTCCTTCACCGGCCTGGACAGCTTCTTGAGCTCGTCCACGACGGTCTCGACGGCCTTTTCGATGCCCCGCTTGATGTACATCGGCGACGAGCCGGCAGTGACGCTCTTCAAGCCCTCCTTGAAGATGGCCTCGGCGAGCACCGTGGCGGTGGTGGTGCCGTCACCGGCCACATCCGACGTCTTCGAGGCGACCTCGCGCACCATCTGCGCGCCCATGTTCTGGTACGGGTCGTCGAGCTCGATCTCCTTGGCCACGCTCACGCCGTCCTTCGTGACGGTGGGCGAGCCCCACTTCTTGTCGAGCACGACATTCCGGCCGCGGGGTCCAAGCGTGACCTTCACGGCCTTCGCGAGGATCTCCACGCCCTTCATGATCTCGGCGCGGGCCTGCTCGCTGAACAGCAGCATCTTGGCAGCCATGTTGCCTCCGGTGTCGGTAGAGTCAGGCGGCGCGCCGGCTCCGTCGTTCCGACGGACACCCCGCGCGGCCGCTCAGCGTCATTTGCGCTTGTTGAGCACGCCGAGGACTTCTTCCTCGCGCAGGATCACGTACTCGGTGCCGTCGATCTTCACCTCCGTGCCGCTGTACTTGCCGACCAGGATGCGATCGCCCTTCTTGACCTCGACGGCGACGCGCTTGCCGTCCTCGGTGAGGCGGCCCGGCCCGACGGCCACGACCTCACCCTCCTGCGGCTTCTCCTTGGCGGTATCCGGGATGATGATGCCGCCCCGGACGGTCTCCTGCTCCTCGATGCGGCGAACGAGCAGCCGGTCGGCGAGAGGCTGAAAGTGCATGGTTCTCTCCTTGAGTGGACCGCACGCGGGACGCATGAGGCGTCCGGCACGTGTCGCGGTCGGCGGTGACGAACTCGGGGTGACTCGACTCGCGCGTGGACCCTGCCCCGTGGCTTGCGGCCCACGGGTGGCGCGAACGCACGGTAATCTAGTCGTACGCCTGCCGCTTTCAAGTCCCACTATTGAAAAGCTTGGCAACATGCTAATTCGCTTGTAGTTGCCAGTCATCGTCGCCGTTACATCATGCACCGTCGTGTCATAGTGACAACGGCGATCGGGCGGTCTGGCGACGGGATCGCACGGGCCGGAGCTGGCGCGGCGCGTGAGGTCGCCGGGTGCCGCGTGCCAGGAGCTAGCGCGTCGCCTCGAAGATCGCGAGGCGCGACTTGCCGTCGAGGAAGCCGCTGCTCAGCGTCCCGACCACGGTGAGGCGGTCGCGCAGTTTCGGCTGGCGCGTTCGCGAGAACACCACGATGGTGTCCCGCCCCTGCACCAGCGTGTACGCCCAGCTGCCGCCCACGGGAAACACCTCCGAGACGCGCCCGTTCACCTTCACCTGGACGTCGGCGTAGCGCTCGGGATGCTGCTTCAGGTGTCCCACCGACGTGGTCTTCTCCTCGCGCGGCCAGAATGTGTACGTGCCCGACGCCAGCAGCGCGATCACAAGCCCGATCTGGAGCCGCCGGTCGATGGCGAGCAGCTCCGGCAGCCGCGCCCACCACGGCGCGGGTACGGACGGGATCTCGAACTCCTGCGGCGCCACGACCTCGTGCGGCCGCGCCGCGATGGCCTCGGCCTGCGCGCGCTCTTCGGCGACCTGCGCCGCGACGCGCGCGCGCTCCTCGGCGTCATCCATGGGGAAGTCGCGCGCCAGTTCGGGCACCGGCGAGGTGCGCATCGGGATCTCGCCACGCTCGATGTGCGGCAGCGGCACGCTGTTCCGCCCCGCGTCCCACGTCGGCGTGCTGGCGGTCTCCGCGAGCCCGGGCATGCGACTGGGCAGCAGCGCGGGGCCGCGGTGCGGCCGCGGGAATCCGCCCGAGGCAGGCAGCGCGGACGGTTCCGGCGCGGTCGGGCGCACGAGCTTCGGCCGCTGGAGCGCCTCGAGTTCGCCGCTCCGCGTGCGCTCGCGGTCGGCGTCGACGCCTTCCTCGGCGCCCACCAGCCAGTCCGCGCGGGCGTCGTCCGTTTCGTCGGGATCGTGCGGCTGGGGCTGGCCCATGCTGGTCTCCGTGCGGTGGCACCGGGTTTTCCGCGTTATCGGCCAGCCCGTGCGCCGGCTTCACCCACGGCGCGCCGGGCCCGGGTACCGCGCGGCTCAGGTCCGTCCCCAGCGCTCGAGTCGCCGATAGAGTGTCTTCAGTCCCATGCCGAGCATGGCCGCGGCGCGGCGCTTGTCCCCGCGCGTATGCGCGAGCGTCGCCTCGACGAGCCGGCGTTCGGCCGACTCGCGCGTCATTCCCACCGTGATCTCGAGCCGCTCGCCCGCGAATCGTTCGCCGAGGAGTGCGTCGGGCAGGCTCTCGGGCCCGAGCGACTTGCGGCCGCGTGCCGTGGCGACCATGCCGTCGATGACGTTCTTCAACTCGCTCACGTTCCCCGGCCAGGCGTGCTGCGCCAGGCGGTCGAGCACGCCCACGGTGACGCCAGGCACGCGACGACCGTGCTCGCGATTCGCCGCCCTCACCAGATCCTCGACCAGGAGCGGCAGGTCCTCGAGCCGCTCGCGAAGCGGCGGCAGGTGCACGCGCGTCACCGCGAGCACGTCGTAGAGGTCGTCGCGGAACCGTCCGGCGCGAACCGCGTCCGCGAGGTCTCCATCGCACGCCGCGATCACGCGCAGCTCGGCTCTGCGCACGCGCGAGCCACCCACCCGCTCGAACGCGCGCTCCTGCAGCAGGCGCAACAGCCGCACCTGCACCGCGGCGGGAGATCGGTCCACCTCGTCCACGAACAGCGTGCCGCCCTCGGCACGCTCGATCGCGCCGCGCATGCCGGCCGGCTCCGAGCCGAACAGCTCCGCTTCGAGCACGCCGCCCGGCAGTTCGCCGCACCGCACGCGCTCGAAGCGCCGTTCGCGCCTCGGCCCGTTGTGGTGGAGCGCACGCGCCACGACGCTCTTGCCCGTCCCGGGTTCGCCTTCGAGCAGCACCGGCGCGCGTGTCGCCGCCAGGTGGCGGACCTGGTCGCGCACGCGCTGGATCACGCGCGAATGCCCGGTGAGCGCGCGCAGCCCGAACTGGCGGTCGAGCCGGCCTTCCATCTCGACCACGCGTTCGGCCAGTCGCTGGTGCGTGAGGCCGAGCTGCAGCGTGGCGAGCAGCTTCTCGCGATCGAGTGGCTCCACCTGGAAATCGTAGGCGCCGCGCCGTACCGCCTCGAGCGCCACGGCACGCGTCTCGGCGCTCGCGAGCATCACCA
>JAHFBX010000334.1 GCA_023249815.1 Candidatus Eiseniibacteriota bacterium | reverse complement strand
GCTCGAGTCTCGCCTGGCCTGCGGTGGCGCTGCTCCTGGCCATCGCGCTCGGCGCTGTCATGCTCGCGCAACGTCGCGGCCTCGGCAGGTCGGAGTCCGACACGACCACCGCGGAGAACCTGCCGGCGGCGGACTCGAGCGCGGCTCCGGCCGAGCCCGCCAAGACGTTCAAGCCGCGCCGCGAGAGAGCGAAGCCGGCGGTGGCGCAGACGGAAGCCGTCGATCGTCCGGTACGCCCCACGCGCGCGGAGAGCGTCGAGCGCCACGTGAGTGCCGGCCGCACGACACCTCCGGCCGAGCCCGCCAAGGGCACGCACTACACCGTCATGGTGGGCTCGTTCCTCAAGCCCGACATGGCGTGGGCCGAGCGCGAGCACCTGTCGCGGCTCACCAACTACCCGGTGTGGGTGAGCCGGCGCTCCATCGATGGCGTGCGCACGTACCGCATCATCCTCGGCGCGTTCGAGTCGGTGGAGGCGGCGGAGAGCGCGGCGCAGGCCCTGCTCCAGCGCGGGCTGCTGCGTGACGCCAAGGTGCTGCCGCTGCCGCTCGCGCCGTAGCGGAGCCGGCTACTCCTGCACGCGCTCGACGCGGGCGCCCAACTGCGTGAGCTTGTGGTCGAACCGCTCGTAGCCGCGATCCAGGTGGTAGATGCGCGAGATGCGCGTCTCGCCCTCGGCCACGAGGGCCCCCAGCGCCAGCGCCGCGCTCGCGCGCAGGTCGGTGGCCATGACGGGCGCTCCAGAGAGCTTCTCGACGCCCTTCACCACCGCCACGTTGCCCTTCAACTCGATGTTGGCGCCCAGACGCTGGAGCTCGGGCACGTGCGAGAAGCGGTCGAGATAGATGGTGTCCTCGATGACGCTGGTGCCGCGCGCGATCGCGGCGACCGCCATCATCTGCGCCTGCATGTCCGTCGGGAAGCCCGGGAACACCTGCGTCGTCACGTCCACGGCCTCGGGACGGCCGCGGCCGCTGATGCTCACCTCGTCGCGCTCGCGCGTGATGGTGGCGCCGGCTTCCTCGAGCTTCCGCAGGCTCGCCTCGAAATGGTCGGGGATGACGCGCTCGAGCGTGATGTCCCCGCCGGTCATCACCGCGGCCGCCGCTAACGTGGCGGCCTCGATGCGATCCGGGATGATGGCCGTGTCGATCGGCTTGAGTTCTCGCACGCCGTGGATGACGAGCCGGCGTGAACCAAGCCCGGAGATCCGCGCCCCGCACTGGACGAGCACCTCGCCCAGCGCGGTGATGTCGGGCTCGATCGCGACGTTGTCCAGCGTGGTCGTGCCCTCGGCCAGTACCGCGGCCATCATGAGCTGTGCGGTGGCACCCACCGAGACCACGTCGAACGAGAACTGCGCGCCGTGGAGCTTCACGTCGCGGCCCACGATGTAGCCGTGCTCGATCTCGAGCCCGGCGCCCATGGCCGCGAGGCCCGTGAGGTGGAGGTTCACCGGGCGCGGGCCCCACGCGCAGCCGCCGGGCAGGGACACGCGCGCGGCGCCCAGCCGCGCGAGCAGCGGGCCCAGCACGTAGATGCTGGCGCGCATGGTCTTCACCAGCTCGTACGGCGCTTCCACCGAGTCCACGTTCGAGGTGTCGATGGTGCACAGGTCGGCCTGGAACGAGACCCGGGCGCCGAGCTTGCCGAGCACCGCGGCGAACGTCCGCGTGTCGCGCAGGTCGGGCACATTCCGGAGCTTGTGCACACCGGGTGCCAACAGCGTGGCCGCCATGACGGGCAGGGCGGCGTTCTTGGCCCCACTGATGGCCACACGCCCGGACAGGCGGCGGCCGCCCTGGATCACAAGCGCGTCCATGGGGGCTTTCTCGGTGGCCTTGTCGGCCGTACTGAACGGAGGGGCGGCATCCATGCGCCGAGCTCCCAGCAAAAAGTGTGTCGTGAGGCGGGCCGGCCATTGGCCCGCCGCGGCTGTTCGTGTAAGCGACAGTGACAAGCCGCATTATGCAGAGGCGACCGGCCGGGGGCAATCCGCGCGACAGGATTTTCCGAGATCGTGATGTGGCGAAACGCGCCCATCCATGTGACACACGGTGCGGAATGCGTGACACGAATGCGGCCGTGATTGGACACGCTGACACGATAGGCTGGTTTGCTCGGACTTCCCGCCACACATCCGTCCGGAGGACCCGAATGAGGCTTTTCATCGTCTTGTCTTCAACCCTCGTACTGGCTATGGCCTCGGGTGGCGCGCTCGCCGCGCCGCGCGGCACAGGTCCGGCGCGCATCGGCAATGCCCACGAGGCCGACTCGCTGCAGGCGGCCTACAAGACCGACCGCGAGGACACCGAGAAGTCGCTGCGCGAGGGCGCGACGTCCTACCTCGCGGCCGTGGGTCGCACGGATTTCGACGACAGGATGTCACTCGTCGTGGGCCGCGCCGCGGATTGCGACCTGCGTCTCGACGACGCCGAGCTGGCGCCGCATCACCTGCGCGTCACCGTGGTGGGGGACTCATTCCAGGTCGAGGCGTTGGACGACACCGCGCACTTCATGGTGCGCGGCGAGTCGCTGCGTTCCGCGAGGCTTCCTCCCGGCATCATCCGTGTGGGCCAGCTCTCGATGCGCCTCTCCCACCAGCGCTTCCCCGCGCTCATCGTGTTCGATCCCAAGAGCCCGCACTTCGCGCGCTACCACGGGCTCGAGTGGTACCCGGTGGACCTCGACTACCGCTTCGTGGCACCGCTCACCCCGAACCCGCATCCCGATACGACGATCATCATGAGCACGCGGGGCAACGCGCGGCGCGCCGTGCTGGCCGGCTGGTTCGATCTGCTCGTCAAGGGCAAGCCGGTGCGTCTCGAGGCGCACCGGCTGCTGGAGCCGGGCGTCGGTGAGAGCAGCGTGAGCGTGTTCTTCCGCGACGCCACGACCGGGCTCGCGACATACGAGGTGGGGCGCTACATGGACCCCGAGCGCCTGCCGAACGGCGACTGGCTCGTGGATTTCAACTACGCTTACAATCCCGCGTGCGCCGTGAGCCCGCACTACAACTGCCCGATCCCCTCCAAGACCAACGCGCTGAAGATCGCGATCCTCGCGGGTGAGAAGGACGCACACTACATGGCGCACTGAGCGCGCCGTCACGGGTCAGGGACGGAGCGTTGGGGGGATTCCAACTCACGGCTCGAGTCCTGCGGCCTGTCGTTTTCGTGCGTCGAGGCGTTTTCGCGCCTCATGCTGCACCCACTCCAGCATGCCCACCATGCCCTGCCCCTTCCCCATCGAGACGTCGCGGCCGAAGATACGGAAGATGACGTCCTGCGGCACGCGCGCCACCTGCTCCAGCGGCTGGCCCGAGAGCGTTTCGTCCATGATCGCCCCCCACGCCTTGGCGGACAGGCCCTGCGGGTTCTCGACCGCGAACCACAACTGGATCGTACCGTCCATGTTGTCGGTCGCGAACACGAACGCCTCGGACTCGCAGCG
>JAHFBX010000059.1 GCA_023249815.1 Candidatus Eiseniibacteriota bacterium | reverse complement strand
TGCAACACCCGGTGATCGCGCCCGTGCCGGAGCCCGCCTCGGATCGGCTCGATCACGTGGTGCGGAGCGTCCGCCAGACCCGGCGCGGGGATGGTGTCAGCGACGCGGCGACGCGCGAGCCGGCGCCCCCGGTACTGCCCGCACCGCGACCGGTCGAGCGGGCGGAGGCGCCGCCGGTGGAGCCGGTCGTGGTACCCACCGAGCGCCTCGCCGAGCCCGAGTCCACGCCCGTGGAGCCGGTGTCGATGACGCACGCGCCCGAGCCGACCGCCGAGGCGGTGGCGCGTCCAACCGTGCCGAGCCCGCGCGTGACGGAGCCCGTCTCGCCGATTCCGGTGCCCACGCTGCGCGAGGTGTACGTGGCGCCGCGCCCCCAGGTCACGCCCCTGCCTCCGATATCGCCCGCACTCGAGGCGGAGCGAGTCGTGCGTGTCGGCCGTTCCCGACGCCGCGAGGATCGGTCGCTCTGCGGCTGGCTCGCGGCTGCGGCGGTCCTGCTCCTGGCACTCGCCGGGTCTCCGCTCGTGCCCGAGGTCATCCGCATCCCGCTCCCCGAGCGCTGGCGCTGGCGGCTGCCGCGCGTGGAGTTCGTCCGCCGCGATGGTGCCAGGCCGGACGCGCGGCCGGATCGCGATGCGGGGACGAGTCTCGTGTCGCGCCCCGCGGTCGAGCCCCAGCTCGTCCCTGAGCTACCGATCTCGGCGCCGGTCGAGAGCGTCGCGACCTCGACTCCGGCGAATGTCTTAGCGCCGGCACTCGCCGGATCCGCGTCGTCCGCGGAAGCTCTCGTGGAGTCCTCGACGCGCCTCGAGAAGCCATCCGAACCGGGCGAAACCGCCACGCTCTCGCCGAGGCTGCCTTCGGAACCCACCCACGCCAAGCCCGAGCGACCGCGCCCGGCGCCCAGCGCAAAGGCGACCGCGCCGGCGGGAAAGCGTGTCGTCCCGCCGGCACCGCGCGAACCCGAACCCGAGGTGGCCTACGGCCGCGAGAGTCCGGGCACGATCGTTCCCACGCGTGTGACTTCCACCGTGAAACTGTCGCCCGAGCCCACCCGCGCGCCCGCGCCCGCGCCGCCGCCCGCCGCCGAGCCAGAGTCCGAGGAGGATTGGCCGCTCCTCTGCGGCACCGTTCTCGACGCCGCCGGCGCCCCGGTGGAGGGCGCTCGTGTCGTGCTCGCCGCCACCGCCTTGAGCGTGCGCACCGATCGCCGCGGCCGGTTCTGCGTCGCCTGTCCGCCCGGCTCGCAGAGCGTGCGCATCGAGGCGGCCGGTCACGAGCCGGTCTCGCGCTCGGTCGAGCTCACCACGGGGATGACCGAGATTCGATTCTCGCTCGCACCCGGTCGCTGAGCCTTCGCGCAGAACCAACGCTCAAGCCCACCGTCACTTGAAGCGATAACGCGAGGGGATCGGGTCCTCCCCCCAGGGGCCGCGCCCTCAAGCCCGGGACGCTCCGTGCACGCCGGCCCCGACCCCGTCGTGGCCTCGAAGGGAATCACGTTGGAACCATTGGACGATTCCATCCTCGACGAGTTCCTCGTCGACTCGCACGAAGGGCTCGACCGTCTCGACCGGGACCTGGTCACGCTCGAACACGACCCCGCGTCCGGAGAAGCGCTCGCGAGCGCGTTCCGCTCGCTCCACACGATCAAAGGCACGTGTTCGTTCTTCGGCTTCCGCCGGCTCGAGCGCGTAGCGCACGCGGGCGAGCACGTGCTGTCGCGGCTGCGCTCGAGCCAGCTCGCGCTCACGCCCGAGATCGCGGGCGGACTGCTCGCCGTGGTGGACAGCGTTCGCCGCATCCTCGCGGGGATCGAATCCACTCGCCAGGAGCCCGTGGGCGACGATTCGGCCGTATTGGCACGGCTCGCGCCGTGGCTCCCCGCCGAAGGCGCGGAGCGGGCGAAGCCGCCGGCCACAAGCCGTGCCAAGGCCGCCGTACCCAAGGCCGCGGCCTCGAAGCCCGCCGTGTCGAAGTCCGTCGCGCCAAAGTCCGCGCCGAAGTCCGCACCGGCTTCGCCCGCGGCTGCCGGAGCGCCGGTCGCGGACGTAGCGGTGGTCTCCAGTACCACGACGGCACTCCAGCAGCAGCACCTGCGCGTGGACGTGCGGCGGCTGGACCAGATTATGGACCTGGTCGGAGAACTCGTGCTCGCTCGCAACCAGCTCGTCCAGACCGTCGCGGTGGGAGGCGCCACGCCCGTGGGACGCGCGGCCCAGCGACTGGACCAGGTCACGACGCGGCTCCAGGACGAGGTCATGCGCACGCGCATGCAGCCAGTGTCCGCGCTGTGGGCCCGGCTGCCGCGGCTCGTGCGCGACGTGGCCACGGCATGCGGAAAGCCCGTGCGGTTGGAACTCGAAGGCAATGCCACCGAGCTGGATCGAACGCTGGTCGAGGCGTTGAAAGACCCCCTCACGCACCTGCTTCGGAACGCCGTCGACCACGGCATCGAGGACGCGACCACCCGCGAGCGTGCGGGTAAGCCGGCCGAGGGCGTGCTGCGCCTGCGCGCGTTCGAGGAAGGCGGCAGCGTGCACCTGCTGCTCTCGGACGACGGCGGCGGCATGTCGCTCGAGAGGATCCGCGCACAGGCGATCGCGCGCGGGCTCGCGGAGCCGGCCGACGTGGACCGGCTGACGCAGGAGCAGTGGCTCCAGTTCGTGTTCCTTCCCGGGTTCTCCACGGCGAAGAACGTCACGAACATCTCCGGGCGCGGCGTCGGCCTGGACGCGGCGCGCTCGGCCATCGAGAGCGTGGGCGGCGGCCTCGAGGTCTCTTCCGTCCCGGGCCAGGGCACGACGTTCCACGTCCGCATCCCACTCACGCTCGCGATCATCCCGGCACTCACCGTGGAACAGGCAGGCGAGTGCTACGTGATCCCGCAGGCGCATCTGCTCGAACTGGCACGCCTGGGGGTGGGCGGCGCGAAGGTGGAGTGGGCGCACGACCGGCCGCGATTCCGGTTGCGTGGCGAGCTCCTGCCGGTCGTACTGCTCGGCCGGCTGTTCGATCCCTCCAGCGAACCCGGCGGCTCCACCGGCCGGCACCTGCTCGTGCTGAGCGCCGAGGGCCAGCGCTTCGGTCTCGTCGTGGACCAGGTGCGTGACACCGAGGAGATCGTCGTCAAGCCGCTCAGGTCCAGTTTGCGCGAGATCGGTCCGTTCGCTGGTGCCACGGTGCGCGGCGACGGGCGCGTCGCGCTGATCCTTGACGTGTTGGCACTCGCGACTCACGCCGGGCTGCGCCGCGGCGCGTCCACGACGGTCGCGGTGAGCTCCAGCCCGACGGCTCCGGTATCGCGCGCGGTGCCGCTGCTGCTCGTGCGTTCGCGCGGCGGCCAGCCGGCGGTGGTCCCGGTGGCCGAGGTCGAGCGCATCGTGGAGTTCGAGTCGAGCGCGTTCGAACGCCTGGACGAACGCCCTGCCGTGCGCTTCGAAGGCACGGTGCTGCCCGTCACGACGCTCGCTGGCGGAGCGAGCCGGCGTCGACTCGACGCTTTCGACGCCGAGCGCGCGTGGCCCGTGCTCATTCACGAGCACGACGGGCAGCGATGGGGCTTCCTCGTGGACAGGGTGCTGGACATCGTGGACTGGCCGGGCGCGCTGGACGCCGAGCGCCTCGTCGTGCGCGACCACGTCACCGATTACGTCTCGCTCGCCCGCGCCGGCGCGGACGCGTTCGCGGAGGCGGCATGAGCGCCGTGGCCCGCGCCACCGACACGGGCTGGTGCACGTTCCATGTCGCGGATCGCGACTATGGCGTCGAGCTGTCACGCGTGAACGAAGTGTTGCGCTCACAGCCGCTCGCGCGCGTGCCGCTCGCCCCTCCCGCCGTGGCCGGCCTCTTGAACCTGCGCGGTCACATCGTGCCCGCGGTGGACCTGCGCACGCTGTTCGGGCTCGCACCCCGTTCCGCCGGGGCGCTCGTCGTGGTGAGCGCCGACGACGGTCCGGTGGCGCTGGTCGTCGACGCGATCGGCGACGTGCAGCGCAGCGCCCTGCTCCCACCCGGCGCACTCGAGGCCGATACGCATGCCGCGCACGACTCGCTGTGCGCCCAAACCATTCCTTTGCCCGGGTCACTCCTCGTCGTCCTCGACCTGGGCCGGGTACTGCAAAAGGCGTTCGACAGGCCGGAGCGCGCGAGCATCGCGCGTTCGAGAGTCGCCGCGACGCTCGATTCCGGAGAGTGAATATGAGATGGACCGTTCGTACCCGACTCGTGGGCTTGAGCATCGTGGGACTCGCGCTACTGTTCGCCGTCGGCGCGACCGCGGGCTGGAGCTTGCACCAGGCTGCCATCTCGGGCCGCGTCATGCGTCATCACGTGCAGGCGGTGCGCGACCACCTCGAGATGGACATGATGCATGACGCCCTGCGTGCCGACGTGCTCGCCGTGGTCGCCGCGAAGGACGCGGCCGCGCGCGACGGCGCGGTCGCGACGCTCCGCCAGCACGTCGCACGCCTGGAGCGATACGCGCAGCGGTCGCCCGCTTCCGCGCTCGACCCGCAGACTCGCGCCGTGACCGGGGAGATTCGGGACGAGTTCCGTCGCTTCGCCGCGTCCTCGCAACGGATCGCGGAGCGTGCCGAAACGGGGGACCACGCGGGCGTCGAGCGAGAACTGCCGACGTTCCTCGCCCAATGGGCAAGGTTGGAGCCTCTCGCCGAACGCGTGAGTGACCGCCTCGAGGCCGGCAGTGTCGCCGCGGCCGCCGCGATGGACCGCGCCGCGGAAACCGGCACGCAGTGGACACTCGCCATTGCCGCGCTCGCGATGCTCGCGTCGCTGTTCGCCGCGCATCGCGTCCGCCAGAGCATCCTGTTGCCGCTCGACGAGTCCGTTCGCGTCATGGACGCGGTGGCCGGCGGGGACCTCGACGCGCGCGTGTCCCCCGGGCGAGACGACGAGTTGGGCAGACTCGGCGACGCCGTGAACCGCGGGCTCGAGAGCGTGGGCTCCGCGCTGTCGCGCATCGCCGAGAACGCCGTCGCCGTGGGCAACGCGTCCGAAGAGCTCGCCTCCGTGAGCAACGAACTCCAGTCGAGCGCGAAGCAGACCTCGGAGCAGACCGCGCTGGCGTCAGGTGCGAGCGAGGAGACGAACACCTCCGTCAGGCTGGTCGCGGCGTCCGCGCAGCAAGTGGGCTCGGGCATTCGAGACGTCGCACACAACGCGAACGAGGCCGCCGCCGTCGCCGCCACCGCCGTGCGCGTCGCCGGCGAGGCCAACGAGACGATCCGGCAGCTCGGCGAGAGCAGTGAGCAGATCGACAACGTCATTCGCGTCATCCACTCGATCGCCGAGCAGACGAACATCCTCGCGCTGAACGCCGAGATCGAGGCCGCGCGCGCCGGCGAGGCGGGCAAGGGCTTCGCGGTGGTGGCGAACGAGGTCAAGGAACTGGCCAAGGAGACGGCGCGCGCCACCGAGGACATCGCGAGCCGCGTGAGCGCGATTCGCGCCGACAGCCGCGCCGCCGTGAACGCGATCTCGGAGATCGGCACGATCATCCGTCAGATCAGCTCGACGCAGTCCGCCATCGCGGCGTCGGTCCAGGAGCAGAGCGCGGCCACCGCCGAGATCACGCGCAACATGGGCGAGGCGGCGCGCGGTACCGACGAGATTGCCGCCACGATCAACTCGGTCGCCCGGGCGACCGAGAGCAACAGCGCCGCCGCGAGGGAGACGCAGCGTGCCGCGAGCGAGCTCGCCATGATGGCTACCGAGCTGCAGCGCACCGTGAGCCAGTTCCGCTTCGGGCTGCGTCCACATCCGTCCACCGCGCGCATCGGCGAGCGCGTGGTGAACCCGTTCAGCCGCGTGCACGAGCGCGACGGCCGGGACGCGAAGGCCGCGTGATGCGCGCCCCCCGTCCCGCCGACGCCGTGCTCACCCCGGCCGATCCCCGCCCGTCCGCGGTGGCCGGCCTGCGCCGCCACGCCGACGAGCTGTCCCGCGCCTCGGAGCAGCTCTCGGGGCACGGCTGGGAATGCGACAACGAGGCCGAGCGCACCGCGCGCCAGGCCGAGGGCGTGTCCGAAGCGGCCGAACAGACCGCCGGCAACGTGGGCAGCGTGGCCGTGGCCGTCGAGCAGATGGGTGCTTCGATCCACGAGATCTCGCGCAACACATCGGAAGCGGCTTCGATCGCGGCCGCGGCTGAGAAAGAGGCCTCGTCCGCCGCCGAACGCATCCAGCGCCTGGGCCAGGTGAGCGAGCGAGCGGGCGGCGTCGTGCGCGCGATCTCGACCATCGCGCGGCGCACGCACCTGCTGGCGTTGAACGCCGCCATCGAATCGGCGCGCGCCGGCGAGGCGGGCCGCGCATTCCAGGTCGTGGCGCACGAGGTTCGCTCGCTCGCCCACCAGACCTCCACCGCCGCCGACGAGGTCACGCACACGCTCGAAGGCGTGCGCACGGACAGCGCGCAGGCCATCGAGGCGATCGCCCAGATCCGCGGCACCATCCACCACATCGCGCTCATCTCGCGCACCATCGCCGAGGCCGTGGCGCAGCAGCTGCGGACCGCCGACGAGATCAGCCGCAACCTGAACCAGGCCGCCAGCGGCGTGGTCACGATCAGCGAGGACAGCGCGGCCGTCGCCGAAGGCGTGCAGCGCATCCGCACCCACGCGCACTCCGCGCAGGAGATCGCTGCGAACCTCGTGCGCCTATCCACGACGCTCGGCCGCATCGCCGGACGGCTCGAGGGCCCCGAACCCGCCCTACCCCCGACCCCATCGACCCTGGGAGGAATCTCGTGAAAGCACTCGTGGTGGATGATTCGCGCGCGATGCGCCGCATCATCGCGAAGTACCTGGTCGAGCTGGGCTTCGAGGTGCACGAAGCGGGCTCCGGCCTCGAAGCGCTGGTCCAGGCGCCCAAGATCTCCGGGCTCTCGGTCATCCTGCTCGATTGGAACATGCCCGAGATGGACGGCCGCACGCTGCTCGAACGGCTGCGGGCCGATCCCGACTTCGCCGACACGCCGGTGATGATGGTGACCACCGAGAGCGAGATGGAGCAGGTCGAGGTGGCGCTCCAGGCCGGCGCGAGCGAGTACCTGATGAAGCCGTTCGATCGCGCCGCGCTGCGCGAGAAGCTGCTGCTGCTCGGATTCGATCCCGAAGAAAAGGCCGCCTGAAGGCGCCGCCCACATGAGCCCCATCCGGGTTCTCATCGTGGACGACAGCGTCGCGGTGCGCCGCGCGCTGGGCGACGCCCTCGCGGCCGAGCCCGGTTTCCACGTGTGCGGCTCGGCGCCGAACGGCCTGCTCGGGCTCGAACTGCTCGCGCGCGCCCGGCCCGACGTGATCGTCCTGGACCTCGAGATGCCGGTGCTCGACGGCCTCGGGTTCCTGTCGCGCATGCGCTTGGAGCATCCCAAGCTGCCGGTCGTCGTGTTCAGCGGCGCGGTGGGCCACGGCAACGAAGCGACGCTCGAGGCGATGTGGTGCGGCGCCAGCGACTACGTGCTGAAGCCGCAGGGTCTGATCTCCGATGAGCTGCTGCCGTTCCTGCGTCGCGAACTGTTCCCGCGCCTGCGCGCGCTCGCCGGCCACGTGCTTGCAGCGGAGGCCTCGCCGTCCCGTCCGCTGCGGCTGCCGAGTGTCATTGCGGCGCAGGTCCAGCCCACGCCCGTGGCCGCACGACCCTCCGGACGCGAGCCGACGCCGAGCATCGTCGTCGTGGGGGCTTCCACCGGCGGGCCGCGCGCGCTCGCGGCCGTGCTCGGCGAGCTCCCGCCGGCGTTCCCGCTCCCCATCGTCGTGGTGCAGCACATGCCGGCCGAGATGACGGCGTTCTTCGCGGACGGGCTCGCGCACAACTGCGCGCTCCCGGTGCGCCTCGCGGAGGCCAGCCACCCCGTGGAACCCGGCACCCTGTGGTTGGCGCCGGGCGGCACGCACCTTGTGCTCGAGAGCGAGAGGGGGCGCGCGCGTTTCCGCTTGGACGACGGGCCCGAGGAGAACGGCTGCCGCCCGTCGGTGGATCCGCTGTTCCGCTCGGCGACGCGCGTGTTCGGCTCGGGCGTGCTCGCCGTGGTGCTCACGGGCATGGGACAGGACGGCCTCGCCGGCGCGCGCGACGTACACGCCGCGCACGGCCGCGTGATCGTCCAGGATGAAGCGTCGAGTGTCGTCTGGGGGATGCCGGGCGCCATCGCGCGCGCCGGCCTCGCGCACGCCGTGCTACCGCTCACGCAACTCGGCTCCGACATCCTCTCGCGCACGCGGTCCCGCGGCGCTCGCGACCGGGCGGCGTGAGCCTCGGCCCGGCGTCCGACCGCCGCATGAACGCACTCACGGAGGCGGATCATGCCTATCTCCGCCGCCTGCTCCACGAGCGCACGGGGGTCGTGCTGGACCCGAGTCGCGACGCGTTCGTCGAGATGCGCTTGGGAGCGCTCGCGACCGAGACCGGGATCGGCTCGCTGCCCGAGGTCATGGAAGCGCTCCGCACCGAGGAGAGCTGGGGCATCCTGCACCGGCTCGTGGTGGAGTCGCTCGCGATCTCCGAGACGTCATGGTTCCGCGACGCCCACCTGTGGGAGGAGCTGCGCGAGAGCATCCTGCCCGAGTTGCTCGAGCGCCGATCGGGCGTGCGCCGGCTGAACTTGTGGAGTGCCGCCTGCGCGAGCGGCCAGGAGCCCTACAGCCTCGCGATGCTGCTCCACGACCAGGGCCCGGCGCTCGCCGGCTGGAACGTCGAGCTGCTCGCCACGGATTTCTCGCAGACCATCCTCAAGCGCGCGCGCGGCGGCATGTTCAGCCAGATCGAGATGAACCGCGGTCTGCCGATGACCCACCTCGTACGGCATTTCCGGAAGGCGACCGACGCCTGGGAGCTGAAACCCGAGGTGCGATCCCGCGTGGAGTTCCGCGAATTGAATCTCGCGATCCCCTGGCCGGTGCTGCCGCAGATGGATCTCGTGCTCATGCGCAACGTGTTGCTGTACTTCGAATCGGCGCTGCGCCAGCGCGTGCTGCGCCGGCTCGCTCAGACGCTGCACCCGGACGGCATCCTCGTCCTCGGCTCGGGCGAGACCACGCTCACGATGGATGACACGTTCGAAGGCGTTCCGCTCGCGCGCACGGTGGTGTACCGGCGCCGCGGGCGCCGCTGACGATGAAAGGAAAGGAGCGAGACATGGCGGCCAAGGTCATCCCCATCCAGGAGTGGCTGAAGACATTCCGAAGCGCGGCGGACGAGCTGGCGCGCACGTCGCTGCGATTCGATCCCAAGGTTGTACCCGCGCGTGGCGAGGAGTCCGGCGAACCCGGCGCCTATATCGCGATCCTGTCTCCCCACAACGCCGTGCACCTCGGGATCTCGGGCTCGCCCGCGGAGTGCCGCGCGCTCGCGCGCGCGCTGCTCGGCCTGCGCCACGACGAGGCGCTCTCGGATCGCGACGTCGTGGACGGACTCTCGGAAGTCATGAACATCCTCGCCGGCAAGGTGAAGGCGAGCATGGCGGGCCGTGACGGCCAGCTCCACCTAGGACTTCCCATGTACGTGAAGGATCCGATCCGCGCCGGCACGGAGTTAGAGACCGCCGCGGCCGAGGCGAAGCTCGGACCGGTCGACTGCACGTTGCGCGTGTACCGGAGGCAGCGGGCGGCATGAGCGCTGGGGCGGCCGCCCCAGCGCACATCCTCGTCAAGCCCGCTGCCCCGCCTGCCGATACGGCCCTCGGCAGGCTCCGCCATCCCGGGACAGGCCTCTGGCCGCATGCCCGTGATGGATCCGCCGTTCGCTCGCCCTCCATGGACGGAACCTCGCCCGGACGCACGTTCACGGGTCCCATCCACCGTGCGGTGCGCCCGCGTTGCCATCGTCCGCCCGTGCGGACCGACAGGGAGGTCCTGCGATGCACCGCTCCATCCGTCTCGCGCTCGCCACGGCACTCACGGTCACCGCGCTCGCGGCGTCCGTGGTGTTCGCGGCGGGTGGCGTCACCGTGGAACTCACCGCGAATCGCGTCACCAAGGCGCAGGGCCGCGAAGTGCTGGCCTCCGCCGACCAGGCGCGTCCGGGTGAGCTGCTCGAGTACCAGGCGCGCTACAAGAATGACGGCACGGGCGATGCCAAGGGACTTGCGGCCACGTTGCCGATCCCGCGCGGCACGCAGTACGTACCCGGCACCGCGTCCCCGAAGCGGGTCGAAGCGAGCCTCGATGGCCGCACGTTCGCGCCGGTTCCGCTGACGCGCCGCGTGCGCACCGCCGACGGTCGCACCGTCGTGCGCGAGGTGCCGGTGTCCGAGTACCGCGCGCTCCGCTGGGCGCTCGGCACGCTGCCCGCTCGTCAGAGCCGGCTCGTGACCGCGCGCGTGAAGGTCGAGCCCACGCAGGTCGCCATCGAGACGCACTGAGCTGACGCAATCCAGTCGCCAACCACTTCCCGAACGTGGCGCGGGACCCCATCCGCCCGCCGCGCGCACCGAACGGGGACGCACCGGACCCATCCACCGGAGTGTTTCCAATGATCTCCCCACGTATCGCTGGTGTTGTCCGCCAGCGGCTCAAGTCGCCGCTCGGTTGGGCGCTCACCGCTGTCGCGGTGGGTGTGCTCGCCGGGATCGCGGGGCGCGCGTATTCGGCCCCACCCGCAGGCACCTCGATCGGCAACCAGGCCACGGCCACTTATCAGGACGCGGCTTCAAACAGTTACACCGTCTCCTCGAACTCGGTGAACACGATCGTGCAGCAGGTCGCGAGCTTGACACTCACAGCCAACGGGCTCCGCGTCGCGGCGCCTGGCGGCCAGGCCGTGTTCCCGCACGTGCTCACGAACACGGGCAATGGCACGGACTCGTTCTCGCTCTCCGGAGCAAACCAGGGTGGTGATGACTTCGACCTCACCGGGCTCGTGCTCTA
>JAHFBX010000333.1 GCA_023249815.1 Candidatus Eiseniibacteriota bacterium | reverse complement strand
ATCCATCGCGAGTGGCGCTTCGAGGAGCGAACTGGACCCGGGCCCGATCGCGAGCATCGTGCCGGTGCGCATGACGCGAACCGCGTGGAACGTGACACGGCCAAGCGTGTCAGGCCATTCGGCGCCTGTCGCGAGGACCGCGCCGTCGGAGAACCGCACGACACGGTAGGGCACGGGCGTTCCCATCACCGCGTGGAAGTTCTGAAGGCGGTCGGGCGTCACGTCCACTCGGCAGGACTCCGGCGCCGGCAGCACGCTGTTCGTGGTGGGCAGGTCCCTGAGCCGGAGCGTCACCCTCCATTGGTCCGGGAGGTCCACGAGCGAGGTGTCCCATTCGACGTAGGCGTTGATGGTTCCGATCGAGTCACCGCTCGCGAACGTGCCGTTTCCGGGATCGGAATCGAGGTCACAGTTGGAGAGCGCCGGGAAACTGCGGTCGATCCGGAACCGGTGGAGCCGGGCGAGATCGATCATCCTCACCCAATAGCCGCCGCCCGTGACGTAATGGTCCTCGGGGCTCCACAGGAAGATGCCGCCGCGTCGTGAGGTGCGCATGCGATCGTAGAACTTCACCTTCTCCGCCCAGCCGGTGACGTTGTCGCGTTTGCCATTCAGCACCAGCATGGGCGGCACGGCCATGGTCCCCGCGCGAGTCACGAGCGTGCCCATGTCGAGCCACTCGAACGTCGGCAGGTTCTCGGTGCTGGGCAGCGACGTCGGCACCGTGCCCCACATGCGATCCACCGTCGTGCGCAGATTGGCGCCGGTGTTGAACCAGCTCGTCGGGTCGGGCTCGTTCAAGTACGAGAAGTCGAACTTGTTCACCACGGCGACGATCGCGGCGATGCGGTCGGGAAGCCACATCGCCAGCTGCGTGGCGCCGATTCCGCCCATGGAGTAGCCGAACGCGTAGACGCGAGCCGGATCGAGCGGGAAGTTCCGCATCGCCCAGTCGAGCGTGTAGCGAATGCGGCGGAACGTGTAGTCCACGACCGGCCCGCTCGTCGGGGGCGGGTTCGAGTTGGAGAGGACGTCGTAGCTCGGGTGATAGCCGAACCAGAATGTGTTCTCGCCGTTCGGCAACGGGTCGTCCACCGCCAGCACCCACTCGCCCTGAACGCTCGAGCCCGCCGTGCAGTCGAGGAACGAGCCACCACGCGAGTGCGGCCGGATCAGCAGCGCGCCGAGCTGCGGGGCGCTGCTCGGCGTCACCGCGCAATCGAACGCCATGCCGTTTCGCGTGGCCATCGCGGGAAAGCCCGGCGTATCCGTCGTGGAAGTCCACAGTGTGTAGATGTCGCTCTGTCGCCCATTTCGGGTGATGCGCCGCTGATAGACAAGGCGCGGTGCGTCCACGACCTCCGTGACCGCGCTCGCGAGCGCGTTGGACCCCGGCGTGACGCTGCGATCCTCGGCCGCGCCCGCGTGCTGTGCCGTGACCGCGTACCACGCCGCACCGTTCGCGGTCGGCGTCACGACGTAGAGCCCCTTCGTCGGGTTCAATGGGCCCGCGGCGGAGTCGACTGCGTAGCCTTGGAGCGTACCCAGCCCAACGCTCAACCGGCGGTCGAGCGCGCTCGAGTCACCCAGTGCCCAGAGCGGTGTGGCGCCGGCGAGGTCGGCTCGCGTCCTGATGGGCTGGCTCGAGCGATAGACGCGATAGCTCCAGCCCGTCCCGGGCGGCGGATTCCACGTCAGGAACGTCTGGCCGAAGCGGTGAAGGACCTGGAGCCCCTGTACCTGAGTCGTGAGCGGACCGCTCGAGGAGACGCGGCCCATCCAGAGGTCCGTGCCCGTCGTGGCCTGGTCGCGCCGATCGAGCCAGCCCACGAAAGCGCCGCCCGCGCCGTCGGTGACGAGCCGGGGCTCCGACTGCTCGGCGGGCGCGTCCGTGACGAGCGTGCCGCCCGAGGCCCAACCGGACGCCATGGCACCGCTCCCCGAGAGCCGTTGCACGTAGAGGTCCGCCGCGCTCACGGCCGACGCGCGTAGATCGGTCCAGCACACGTACACGCCGCCTGCGCCGTCGGGCGCGAGTGTCGCCGAGCCCTGGTTCGCGGGCGCCGTGGTAGCGGCGATGCCGTTCGTGGCCCAGCCGCTCGCGATCCCGCCACTGCCAGTGATGCGTTGCGCGAACACGTCCTGCCCCGTTGGCGCTGTTCGCGTCTCCTGCCAGGCGACGAACGCGCCGCCCGAGCCGTCCGGCTGGATGGCGAGACGCGCGGGCGCCGACGAAGCGGCCGCGACACGATTGCCGTCCGTGTTCCACCCGGTCGGCTTGAGCGAGGCGCCGTCTCGACGCGCGGCATAGATGTGTGGGGGCGAAGTCCGCCCGTCCAGCCAGGTGGCGAGGATCCCCCCCGCACCATCCGGCGCCGCCACCATCCCCAACGCGTCGCCGGACGCACGGCAGAATCCCACGCCCGAGGAGTTCCATCCCGACGAGCGCGCGCCCGTGACGGTGTAGCGCTGGACCAGCAGGTCTGTCCCGCCGCTCGCCTGGGCGCACCACGCCACGTACACCCCTCCCGACGCGTCCGGGACCAGCACCGGACGCTCGCCGCGTCGGAGACCGGTCACCACGAGCGCACCGGCGGAAGGCCATGCCGGATCGAGACCGCCCACTAGGTTCAAGTGGGTCAGGCGCAGCTCGGCGGTGGTGCCCGTCGTATCCACCCAGGCCACGTAGGCGCCACCCGACAGGTCCGGGGCGATCGCGGGCAGCGACTGCCGGCCCGTACCGGCTTGGACCAGCACGCCGTTCAAGGGCCAACCGGGTTGGAGTCCTCCGTCAGCGCGGATGCGGCTCGCGTACGTTCGCGTCGCGCCGTCGCAGCGTTCGTCCGTCCATGCCGCGAGCGCGCCGCCCACGCCATCGGGGGCCAGCGCCAGCGAGTACTTGCTGCAACCGATACTCGTGAGCGCCGCGCCCTGCGCGGGCCAGCCCTGGGCGGGACCCGGCGCGCCCGCGGACGTCATGCGCTGAACGTAGACATCCGTGTTCGGGCCCGTGCGCGCGTCGATCCACGCGAAGAAGACGTCGCCCGCGTTCCCAGGAACGCTCAGGACGGCGCTCTGGTCATTGGGCGCGGTGCACACCGCGGCCCAGTCCCCGGCCCGGGCAGGCGGCTGGAAGACGAGGACTCCGGCGCCCAGAAGGAGGGCGAGCGAGGGGGAGGCGGCGCGCGGGGGCATGCGGGTTCAGGGAGCGGAATCCTAGCAAGGCTGGACCCGGAAACCAATATGATTTCACGTCTTGAGACCCGCGACTCACGCCGGGGACCGACTCAGGGCACGCGGCCTTCGAGGAGGGTGGCGAGCGTCACCTGGTCGAGGTTCCCGCCCGAGATGACGCACACGATTGGTCCATCCGGGAGCCGCACTTCGCCGCCGCCGGAAGCCGTCGCCCGGCCGCTCCCGAACGCCGCCGCGAGCGAGGACGCCCCCGCGCCCTCCGCCACGACGTG
>JAHFBX010000332.1 GCA_023249815.1 Candidatus Eiseniibacteriota bacterium | reverse complement strand
TCGGCGGTGCCGCGCCAGCCGGAGTGCGCGGTGGCCACGACGCCCGGGGCGAGGTAGAGGAGCGGCATGCAATCCGCGGTCGTCACCGCGAGCACCACGCCGGGCGCGCTCGTCACGAGCGCGTCGCATGCGGGCTGGTGCCCCGGCGAGTGTACGCGCGCGACGCGCGTGCCGTGCACCTGGCCCGCGGTGGCGAGTTGCGCGGGATCCAGGTGGGCGGCATTCAGCACCCGCTCGCGGTTCGTGGCCACGGCGGCGCGGTCGTCCTCCGTGGATCTTCCGAGATTCAGTTGGTCGTACGGCGGGCGGCTCACGCCCCCCCGCCGAGTCGAGAACAGCAACACGGCCGAGGCATTGGGTGTGCGCGGCCGCCAGATCGGAACCGCCGTGTCGGCATCGAGGATCCACATGGGCGCGGCACGCTAGGATCGACGGCGAGGAGCGTCAAGCGCCGTCCACGAGAGGATCGATGGTGAGCGTACGAGTCGCGATGGCGTGGGTCGTGTTGTTCGTGTTGTCGGTGCCGGCGCTCCGTGCCGTCGCCCAGGCGCCCGCCGCGAAGCCCACGACGGCGGCCGCACCGGTGGCCACCGTCGGCACGCGCCGGATCGAGAAGGCGGAGTTCGACCAGCGACTCGCCAGCGCGGAGCGCCAGATCCAGGCTCGCGGTGGCGAACGCCCAGCGGAGTTTCGCGAGATCCTCCGCCGGCAGTTGCTCGAGACGATGATCCGGCTCCAGCTGCTCGTGCTGGAGTCCCGCCGCGAAGGCATCGTGGTCTCCGGCGCAGAAGCCGAGTCCGCGCTCCGCCAGGACGCGTTCTTCAGCCCGGGCGGCACATTTGACTCGAGGCGCTGGCAGCTCGCGCGCACGGCCGAACCCGGAAGATTCCAGGACGCGCTCGCCACGGCCTCCGACCAGGTCGCGGCGCGGCGTCTGAACGAACGGCTGGAGGCTCGCTTCCGGCCGGACGACCGCGAGCTTCGCGAGCGGGCCGCGCGCCAGCTCCGCCGCGCCCACACCGAGGACCTCTCGCTACGCACCGTGGACTTCAGTGGCAATCATCCGGAGCCACACGAGAGCGAGATTCTCGAGGAATACCGGAAGAACGCCGACCGTTTCCGCCGACCGGACCGGGCCGTGCTGAGCGTGGTGTTCGTGAACGAGCCGCCTCGGACGCGCACCGAGATCGAGGACGCCGCGGCTGGTGCGGCGTGGATGGCCCGCATGAAGCGGGCCGCGGACAGCGTGCTCACGGCGGTGCAGGGCGGGGCGAGCCTCGAGGTCGCGTCCGCGGCCTACGGCGGACCGCGCGGCGACGTCACGGTGTTGCCCGACAACTTCCCCGGATACTGGCGCGGCGACGCTGGGCAGAGCGCGTCCGTGTTCCGCGCGAATCAGGGCACGACGCTGCGCGAGCCGATCCCGGGCGCCGAGGGATTCCTGGTCGTGCGCGTGGATCAGGTCACGCGCGCGCACATCGCCCCGCTACGCGAGGTCTCGCGCGAGATCCGCGGCCGTCTTCGCGACGAGGTGCGCGCACACGGCGATGAACGCGAACGCCGCGTGCTGTTCGTGCAACTGCGGGATTCGCTTGCGGGGCCGGCGTGGACATTCCGCTGGGCCGCGGTGGACACGGCGTCCGTGCGCGTGCCCGAGCCGAACGAGGCTGAACTCGACCGCTGGTACCGGGCCCACCTCGCCGACTTCTCGTCATTCGATTCGCGCTCCGGCACCATCGTGGCGCGCACGCTTGCCCAGGTCCGCGACGAGGCGCGAGCGCGGTGGAAGCGCGACAAGCGTCTCGAGACGGCGCGCATCCAGTCGAGCCAGCTCTACGATGCGTGGAGTGCGGGGCGGCGCGCGGGTGCGCTCGAGAGCGCGCTGCGCGTGCGCGAGACCCGGCCGGCGCCTTTGGGAGCCGACGTGGACACCGGCTTCGCGGCTGCGGCGTTGAGCGACACCGTGTGGGGGCGCGGCGAACCGAATGGCGCCGGGATCGCGCCCTATGCGCGGGGATTCCTCGTGTGGCAGGTCTCCGGCAGGGTGGAACGGCTGACGCCGACGTTCGCGCAGGTGGAGCCCGCGCTGCAGGTGGCGCTCGACCGCGTCCGCCGCGACGCGGAAGAGCGCGAGGCACGGCAGCTGTACGAGCGCGATCCGCGCCGCTTCGGCCTCGGTCGCCGCTATCACTTCACGCGCATGACGGTGGCGCTCCCGCCGCTCGAGACGATCACGCTCACGCGCGCCGAGGTCGAGCGCTGGCACCGCCGGAACATCGACAAGTACTCGGCGCTGGAACTCGTGCGCGCGAAGCACGTGCTCATCTCGCCGATCAACAGCACGCCCAGCGCCGATCGCGCGGCTCGCGTGCGCGCCGATTCGCTGCTCGCCCGCATCCGGGCGGGCGAGGACTTCGACGCCATCGCCGCCCGCTTCTCCGACGATCCCGCGACCAAAGACAAGGGCGGCGACATCGGCGTGTTCGCTCGCGGCGCCATGCTGCAACCGTTCGAGGACGCCGTCTTCGCGATGCAAGCCGGGGAAGTCGCGGGCCCGGTGAAGACCGAGGTCGGCTACCACATCATCCAGTGCACCGAACACGTGCCGGCCTACGTCCAGCCGCTCAAGATCGTCTACAGCATCGTCGCGACCGACCTCGCGCGCGCGGAGGCGGACACCGTCGCGATGCGGCGCGCGGACAGCCTGCTTCGTGTCGTCCACACCATTGCACAGGCCAAGGCGGCTGGCGCCAAGCTCAACTTCCAGCAGTTCAGCTACATCCAAGCGGTGGACGAGCCCATGGGGAACGAGAGCCTCAAGCCCTACTTCGAGAAGCTGCTCACGATGAAGGCCGGCGAACTCATGCCGACCAGGTATCGCGCTAAGGGCGAGGGTTACTGGATCACCTGGGTGGACTCCATCTCCCCGGCGGTGACGCCGACCTGGGACGCCGCTCGGGGGGCGGCCATCGCGGCCTATCGTGCCGGCGCCGGAGAACGCGCCATGATCGGGAAGACGGCGGAGCTGGATTCCTTGCTGGCCTCGGGTTGGTCGTTCGACAGCCTCGGCGCGCTGTGGGGAGGCCTGCAGCGATCGAAGGAGCTGGCCGCCTCCGGCGTGCGCGAGAAGGAGCTGCTGCCGGCGGCGATGGATTCACTCGTATTCGGCTCCGCCACTCAGGCACCGGCCCTGGAGCCGGGCCAGTCAAGCGGCTGGGTGCGCTGGCCCGGAGGCGTGGCGAAGGTGCGACTCCTCGAGCACTCGGAGCCCACGCCTGACCGCCTGCGTGCCCGCGCGGACGAGCTCCGGCGGATCGCGGTGGAGCGGAAGATGAGGGACTACTTCGAGGGCGCGAAGCAGCGCTGGCCCGTGCGCATCCTGGACCGCGGCCTCGCCGCGATCCCACTGCCTGAGCCGCCAGAAGAGGACTGATCGAACGGAGAGGTCGATCGGGAGGGCCTGACGCGGCGGGGCC
>JAHFBX010000331.1 GCA_023249815.1 Candidatus Eiseniibacteriota bacterium | reverse complement strand
CGTGACCTCGATCTTGGGCGTCCCGCGAGCGGCGGGGCGAATGCCATCCAGGTGGAACCGGCCCAGACTCTTGTTGCCCGAGGCGATCGGCCGCTCGCCATGCAGCACGTGCACTTCCACCGACGGCTGCATGTCGGAGGCCGTGGAGAACGTCTCGCTCTTGCGGGTGGGGATGGTGGTATTCCGCGCGATGAGCGTGGTCATGACGCCCCCGAGCGTCTCGATGCCGAGCGACAGCGGCGTCACGTCCAGCAGCACGACGTCCTTGACGTCGCCCGCCAGCACGGCGCCCTGGATGGCGGCACCGATCGCCACGACCTCGTCCGGGTTGACGCCCTTGTGTGGCTCTTTGCCGAAGATCTCCTTCACCAGCTCCTGGACACGCGGCATGCGCGTGGAGCCGCCGACCAACACGACCTCGTCCACCTGTGACGCGGACAGCCCGGCGTCTTTGAGCGCCTGCACCACCGGGCCGCGGCAGCGCTCGATGAGATCGGTCACGATCTGCTCGAGTTTCGCACGCGTAAGCGTGATGTTGAGGTGCTTGGGGCCGTTCTGGTCCGCGGTGATGAACGGCAGGTTCACGTCGGTGGAGAGCGTCCCGGACAGCTCGCACTTGGCCTTCTCGGCGGCCTCCTTGAGCCGCTGGAGCGCCATCGGGTCGCGCCGGAGGTCGATGCCCTCCTGCTTCTTGAACTCGTCGGCGAGCCAGTCGATGACCTTCTGGTCGAAGTCGTCACCGCCCAGGTGCGTGTCGCCGTTCGTCGAGCGCACCTCGAACACGCCATCACCGATCTCCAGGATCGAGATGTCGAACGTGCCGCCGCCCAGGTCGAACACCGCGACCTTCTCGTCCTTCTTCTTGTCGAGGCCGTAGGCGAGCGCGGCCGCGGTCGGCTCGTTCACGATGCGCTTCACGTCGAGCCCGGCGATGCGCCCGGCGTCCTTCGTGGCCTGGCGCTGGCTGTCGTTGAAATATGCGGGCACCGTGACGACGGCCTCGGTGACCTTCTCGCCAAGGTAGTCCTCCGCCGTCTGCTTCATCTTGGTGAGGATCATGGCGGAGATCTCGGGCGGGGAGAACTCGCCGGCGCCCGCCTTCACGCGCACGTCGCCGTTTGGGCCCGGCGCCACCGTGTAGGGCACGAGCTTCATCTCGGAGCTCACCTCGTCGAAGCGACGACCCATGAAACGCTTGATCGAATACACGGTATTCGTGGGATTCGTCACGGCTTGGCGGCGCGCGACGAGTCCCACCAGGCGCTCGCCATTCTTGGCGAACGCCACCACGGACGGCGTCGTGCGGAAGCCCTCGGCGTTTGCGATGACCTTGGGCTCGCCGCCCTCGAGGATCGCGACACACGAGTTCGTGGTGCCGAGATCGATGCCGATGACCTTACCCATGATGTTCCCTTCCCGGCCGTGTCACGGCCGAACCTGCGGCGCACGCCCGGCGGGGCCCGGGCGTGCTCGCGTCGTCAATGTTCAGTGGCCGGGACCTTACCCGACCTGGACCTCGATCTCACGCGACTTGGCCTCTTCGGCCTTGGGCACGCGGATCTCGAGGACTCCATCCTTGTAGGAAGCCTTCACCTGGTCGGCGCGCACCGGCGTGCCGAGCGTGAACGCGCGCTCGAAGGCGCCATGCGCCCGCTCGAAGCGGTGCAGGTTGCCGTTCGCCTTCCTCTCCTCGCGCTTGCGCTCGCCGCGCAGCGTGAGCGTGTCGCCATTCACGGTGACCTTCACGTTCTTGGGATCCACACCCGGAAGATCGGCGCGGAACACGTACGCCTCGGGCGTCTCCTCGACGTCCACGGCCGGCGTCATCGCGGTCCAGTCCTGGCGGTACGGCACGGGTGCCAGGAAGTCCTCGAACAGGCGGTCCATCTCGGTGCGCAGCGAGGTCAGGTCATTGGCGTCACGGCGCGGGGTCCAGCGGATCAGTGCCATCTTCGTCTCCTTGCGATTGACAGTCTGGAGTGTCGGTTCGGTGGGTGTTGCGCCCACCGCGGTGCGGCCTCGTTGCCCTGCTGCATTGCACCTCGCGTGCCAGCTCGTGAGATCTCGCGGGAACCGCACCATGGGCGGAGTTGGCAGCGCTCGCCTGATGCTCGTCCCTGCGATCGTTCCATCTATTGACGATCCTGCGTCCCAGCGTGAAACGCGTGTGTTCCGCTCCAGCACGGCCGTAGTGGTCCCGTGGTGGCGGCTCTGTTAGCGTCCGCGCGACCATGCGCATCGGACTGTTCCTGCCGCACGTCGGCGTCTTCGGAGGCGTGCGCCGCTACCTCGAACTCGGGAACGAGTGGGTCGCGATGGGCCACGAGGTCGTGCTCCACCACCCGACGGGTGAGGCGCCGGCCTGGCTGCCGTTCTCGGGCGTCACGCGCACGCTCAAGCCCGCCGCCACCACGGCGTCCGACATCGCGCTCTGCGGGGACGCCGCCACGTACGCCGCGTTCCGCACCCACGCCGCGCGTCACCACGTCTACTACTGCGTCCTCGAGGGCGACCCCGGCCTTCGCACGGCGCGAGCCGACTCCGGCGTCACGCTCATGGCGAACTCCGGGGCGCTGCTGCGCGCGCTCCGGCGTGCGACAAGTCGCAAGGTCCTCGATGGCGCGGGCGGGATCCGCCCCTCGCGATTCCGGCCCGACCCGGCGAAGCGGGCCGCGTCACCGCTGCGCATCCTCCTGAACGGCCGCCGCTCCCGCGCCAAGAAGGGCACCGACGTGGTGCTGTCGGCGCTCCGGGGTCTCGTGGGACGCGTCCCGCCGTTCGAGGCGGTGCTGTTCGACACCGTGGATCCGGCCACGAACCGGCAGGATCCCCGCGACGGTGCGCCGCTGCCGTCCGGTGCGCGCTTCGTGCTGAACCCGACGCAGGACGAGCTCGTCGCGCTCTACCAGTCGAGCCACGTGTTCGTGGCCGCCGAGCGAAAGGCCGGCTGGTGCAACACGGCGCTCGAGGCGGTCGCCAGCGGCTGCGCGCTCGTGTGCACGGCCAGCGGCACGTCGGATTTCGCGGTGGACGGCGAGAACGCGCTCGTTTCGCTCCGGCACCCATGGTTCCTGCGCCGCGCGATCGCCCGACTGCTCTCGGACTCGGCACTGCGCGAGCGACTCTCGGCCGCCGGCCCGCCGAGCGCCGGGCCATGGGCGTGGCCGCGGCTCGCGCGCAAGATCCTCGCCCAGCTCCAGACCGCGTGAGCCAGGCGGCATGCCCGCGGAGCCTACCGCTCCGGCAGGTAGCCCGACTTCTCCATCGGCACGACCAGCTCGGCCTTCGTGTAGATGAAGGCGTCGCGATCGTAGTCCGAGAGTTCGTAGTCCTTCTCGAGGAAGATCGCGTCCTCGGGACAGGCTTCCTCGCACATGCCGCAGAAGATGCAGCGCAGCATGTTGATCTCGTAGCGCTCGGCGTAGCGCTCGCCGTGCGAGACCGGGTTCGCGGGGTCGTTCTCGGCGGCCTTCACGAAGATGGCG
>JAHFBX010000330.1 GCA_023249815.1 Candidatus Eiseniibacteriota bacterium | reverse complement strand
GGAGATCACCGCGTGCAGCGCGCACGCCTACGCGTTCCTCGCCGACCGCTACGCGGTGCTGGCGTGCGGCGCGAGTTTCGGCTGGGGCTATGGCCCCGTGCTCGTCGCGCGCGAGGCATGCGAGCCTGCGAGCCTCGCCGGCCGCCGCGTGGCGATCCCGGGGCGGCTCACCACCGCGGCGTTGTTGCTGCGCATCGAGTGTCCGGACGTGGTGCCGGTCGAGGTGATGTTCGACGACATCCCGCGCGCGGTGCTGGCGGGCGAGGTGGACGCCGGCGTCATCATACACGAGAGCCAGCTCACGTATCGCGCCGAGGGGCTCACCGAGGTGCTCGACTTCGGCGAGCTGTGGCGCGACCGCGACGGGCTGCCGGTGCCGCTCGGCTTGGACGTGGTCCGGCGCGATCTGGGGAGTTCGCTGATGCGCGCGTGCAGCGCCGGGTTCCGGGCCAGCATCCAGGCGGCGTTCGCGCACGAGGACGAGGCGCTCCGCTACGCACTCCAGTTCGGGCGCGGGCTCGACACGGCGCACGGGAGCCGGTTCGTGCACATGTACGTCAACGACCTGACGCTCGACATGGGAGAGCGCGGGCGGGCCGGTCTGCGGCTGCTCTATGACCGCGCGCTCGCCTGCGGCGCGATCACACGGGCGCCGGACTTCGACGTGGTCTGATCACGGTTCACGAAAGGAGTGGGCATGGAAGCGCTTAAGCCCGTCACGCACTCACGTTGGGACGATCTGCCGCTCGACCACGTGAACGGGACGTTCGACCGCCGGCTGGTGAACGGCGAGCACGTCACCATCGCGCAGGTGTTCCTCGCCAGGGGCGGCGGCGCGCCCAAGCACAGCCACGTGAACGAGCAGTTCAGCTGCGTCATGCAGGGCACGCTGCGGTTCTGGATCGGCGACGACGAGAAGCACATCGACGTGAAGGCCGGCGAGGTGATGCACCTGCCGCCGAACGTGCCGCATCGCGCCGAGGCGCAGGACGACGTGATGGTACTGGACGTGTTCAGCCCGCCACGCTGGGACTGGGTGAACAAGACCGACGCCTACCTGCGCGAAGCGAAGAAGTAACGACGTGGACCTCGGGCTCCGCGGCAAGGTCGCGCTGGTCGCGGCGGCGTCACGGGGACTCGGTCGCGCCATCGCGCAAGAGTTCGCGGGTGAGGGCGCGCGCCTAGCGATCTGTGCGCGCGATGCGCGTGCGATCGAAGCCGCCGGCCGCGAGATCGGCGAGGCGAGCGGCGCCGAAGTGCTCGCGCGCGCGGCTGACGTGTCGCGCATTGCGGACGTCACGGCGCTCGTGGACGCGACGCTCGAACGCTACGGCCGCGTCGACGTGCTGGTGACGAACAGCGGTGGCCCGCCCTCCGGCCCGTTCGACGCGCACGCGCCGGCCGCGTGGCAAGCGGCGGCAGAGCTGGTGCTGTTCGCGCCCGTGGAGCTCGCCCGCCGCGTGCTTCCTGGCATGCGCGAACGCGGTTGGGGTCGGATCCTGTGCATCACCGGGATCGCGGCGAAGCAGCCGGTCGACGGGCTGATGCTCTCGAACAGCCTGCGCGCGGCAGTGACCGGCTGGGCGCGCACGCTTGCGAACGAAGAGGCGCCGCGCGGGATCACCGTGAACTGCCTGGTGCCGGGGTACACCGCCACCGAGCGCGTGCGCGAACTAGCCCAGGCCACGGCCCGGCGCGAGGGCACGACGCCCGACCAGGCGACGGCGCGCTGGGAACAGGAGATCCCCATGGGCCGTCTCGGAACGCCGCGCGAGCTCGCAGCACTCGCCGCGTTCCTCGCCTCGGAGCGCGCGAGTTACATCACGGGCACGTCCATCCCGGTGGACGGCGGCTGGATCCGCGCGCTCCTCTAGCATGGCCCCGCTCTCGACCGAGCAGGAGAACGACGCGATCGCGTTCCTGCTGCGACTCGGCCGCTCGCTGCATGCGCTCGGCCATTCCTCGCACCGCGTCGAGGAGACGCTGGGCGACGCCGCCGAGCGCCTGGGTCTCCGCGGACAGTTCTTCACGACGCCGACCTCGATCTTCGCGGCGTTCGGCGAGGTCGAACACCAGCGCACGTATCTCTCGCGCGTCGAGCCCGGCGAGCTGCACCTCGAACGGCTGGGGCGCGTGCAGTCACTCGCGCGCGACGTGCTCGAAGGGCGCCTTGGCCCACGCGACGGCGTGCTGGCGCTCGACGCGCTCGAACGCGAGCCCGCGCACTGGGGACTGCTCATCACCACACTGGCGTTCGGCGTCGCGGGTGCAGCGGCCGCGCGGTTCCTGGGCGGCGGCATGAACGAGGTCGTGACCGCGGCGGCCATGGCCATGCTCACCGGCTGGCTCGCGAGTTCGGGCCTGCTCCCGGCCGGGACGCAACGCGTGTTCGAGCCGCTGGCGGCGTTCCTCGTGTCGGGGCTGGTCTCGGCGCTCGCGACGCGCGTGCCGCTCTCGACCTACCTCTCCACGCTCGGCGGGTTGATCGTGCTCCTGCCCGGACTCACGTTGTCCTCGGCGATCGCCGAGCTGAACTCGCAGCACCTGGTGTCCGGCACGGCGCGGCTGACCGGCGCCGTGGTGCGGTTCATCGCGCTGGGGTTCGGCGTGGCGCTCGGGTCGCGCGTCGCGGCGCTCGCGTTCGGCGCGCCGCCCAGCGTGGTCGCGGCCCCGCTGCCCGGTTGGACCGAAGGGGTGGCGCTGCTTCTGGCACCACTCGCATTCACCGTGCTCATGCGCGCACGACCCGTGGACGCGGGGCCGATCCTCGGCGTGTGCTGCGTCGCGTTTCTCGGGGGCCGCCTCGGGGCGAGGGCGTTGGGCCCCGAGTTGGGCGTGTTCGCCGGAGCGTTCGCGGCGGCGCTCGCCAGCAACCTGCTCGCCCGTTGGCGCGACCTGCCGCCGCTCGTGACATTGTCGCCCGCGCTGCTGCTGCTGGTGCCGGGAAGCGTGGGGTTCCGGAGCCTGGCGCTGCTGCTCGAGCGCGAGGTGCTGGACGGCATCCAGGCCGCGTTCCGGATGGTGCTCATGTTCGCCGCGCTGGTGGCGGGAACGCAGGTGGCCGGCGTGGCGCTGCCCGCGCCGAGATTGCGCGGACGGTGACGGACCCGGGGACCGCCGGCGGAATAGCCCGCCGCGTTCCGGCGTAGCTTCGACCTGGCTCCCTTGCTACCTTGCGGCTTCCCCGTGAAGCCATTCGAAGGATGGCGCACATGACTCCATCGTTTCGCCGGTTCGCGCGCACGACGTTCCGCTCGCTCGTGCTTCCCGCCCTGCTCGCAGTCCACTCCCCGCCCGTCCGTGCCGGCTGGTTCAGCACCGACTCCACCTACCTGGGCTACCGCATCCCCGAACACCGCTGGTCGCAGTGGACAGCGTCGCTGAACGGCTCGGCGAATCATCGCAACAGTTCGTCCTCCCCGGGTCAGGAGAACCGGGACGGCAGGTTCGCCGGGCAGTTGGGGACGCGGTTGACGCGAGGGTACGACTCGGATCGG
>JAHFBX010000058.1 GCA_023249815.1 Candidatus Eiseniibacteriota bacterium | reverse complement strand
CGGGAACAACCGGCTGCCGAGCACGCCATAGCCCACGACACTGCCCCACAGCGCGGACAGCACGAAGAACGCGGCGTAGTCGAGCGCCACGGCGGCGGCGAGCGGGATGCCGATGATGGTGATGCAGAGCAGCGCGATGACCAGCGCCAGCGCGATCACGCTCGGGATGATGAGCGCCCACAGCAGCAGGCCGATGATGAACGATGGACCGGGCTCCTGCTGGATGGTCTCGAGCGCGCCGCGCGTGCGCTCGGGCGCCAGTTTCACGAACGCCCACGCGAAGCCGAGCATGATGAGCATGCCCACGACGTGCACCATCATCTGGACGCCGGTGCCCACCACCGCGAGCATGGGGAACAGCAGCTTGGCCCCGGGCGTGCGCGGCGCGGTGACGCGCTGGCCGCCGACGTGCGAACCGGGTTCCTCGCGCAGCACGCCGCCCACGCACACGACGTCGCCATCCACGCGCGCCATGTCGCTCAGGCGCAGGTCGCCGCCCATGGCGGTCACGTTGCCGGTGACGTGGCCGCGCACCTCGACATCGCCGCCGAAGCTCACGACATCGCCCTCGACCACCTGGTCGGCCGAAACCGTGATGTCGCTGCCGAAGCGAACGATGTCGCCACTCGTGGAGCGGACCGCGCGTGGCGGCTCGGGGATCTCGGGCACGGACGGCACAACGGGCACCGCGGGCACGATCGGCACGCTGCCGTCGCGGGCGGCCTCGGCGCTGTCCCGCGCGGCGCGGGCTGTCGCGGCGGAACGATCGGTGTGCTCGAAGCCCGAGACGCTCTCGGGCGGCACGGGACGGAAGCGCATGGTGCGATCCTGGGCGCTCGCCCCGATGGGCTGGGCGAGCAGTGCTGCCAGGGCCAGCAGGCCGGTCAGGGTGCCAGTGTGCACTCGGCGCATCTCGTGAACCCTCCGCTCTTCACGCACTCGGTCCAACGGACTCTCCGTGCCGCCGGTCATCCGGCCTGACCGTCGCGTCGTGCGGCGGCCTATCACCTGAGGGACGGGGTGGTTCCGGAGCCGGCGCCCGCCCTTGCCGGGCCGGTTCGCCGCCGCCGGGACCGGGGCCGGAGGGCCCGGGAGTCACGGGGTTTCGTCCACTGATGCCCCCTCCTACGCCTGGGGGTCCTGCCGGGTTGCCGGCCCGGGCCTAAAAACCGATGGGGAGCCGCGGCTTGCGCGACTCCATTGGGCTACACACGAATCGACGAGGGCGTCAGTGACCCGCCGTGGAATCCGCCGACATCGTCGCCGTCGAGTCCATCGAACCCATGGCCGAGCTGTCCGGGGTCGCAGCGGGGGTCTCGGTAGCGGCGGGCGTCGTCTCCTCCGCCTTATTGCCACAGCCCACCGCGACAAACGCGAGGGCCAGCGCCATCAGCGCCAGAGCAAAAAGCTTACGCATCGTGTGCACGTTCACCTCCTCTCACACGGCCGCGCCGGCTCGCGCCGGGGCCGACCGTGTCCTTAGTCCGATCATCAAGTCGGGTCGTCAGAAAAAAACACCACTGGATTGCGAGCGGTGTCGGGTCGGCAGCTTCCTATCGTCTATGGGTACTGAGGTCGCTGCCAGGAGGCTCACGCGCCTCTCCGGGCGCACCCCATCCGAAAGCGACCCGCAGGCTAGGGACGAACCTCCCAGTTGTCAACTGGATTCGGGCCAGGCGCGGAATCGGGGCACGCTCACAACGCTCTCGCGCCCAATCGATTAGCGCGATGGCGCAGACAGGTGAACTCGCGGTGAGGTCGGATCAGACCGCCGCGAGCGCCCGCTCGAGATCCCTTCGCAGGTCCCGCACGTCCTCGATGCCCACGGACAGCCGCAGGAGTCCGTCCGCGAAGCCCATGGCGAGGCGGCGTTCCCGAGGTACCGAAGCGTGTGTCATCGAGGCCGGGTGGCAGACCAGGCTCTCGACTCCGCCGAGGCTCTCCGCGCGCGTGAAAAGTTCGAAGCGATCGAACACTGTTCGGCCGGACTCCAGGGACCCGTCCCCGGGGATGAACGAGATCATGCCCCCGAAGCCCGACGCCTGGCGCTTCGCCAGCTCGTGCTGCGGATGGTCCGCGAGCCCCGGATAGAACACCCGCGAGACGCGCGGGTGCTTCGCGAGCATGGCCGCCAGCTCGCGCGCGTTCTCGTCGTGGCGCTGCATGCGTACGGCCAGCGTCTTGGTTCCGCGCAGTGCGAGGAAGCAGTCCATGGGACCCGGCACCGCGCCCGCGGCGTTCTGGAGGAAGCGAAGCTGCTCATGCAGCGCGTCGTCGTTCAACAGCAGCGCGCCGCCGATCATGTCGCTGTGACCGTTCAGGTATTTGGTCACCGAGTGGAACGCGACGTCGGCGCCCAGCTCGAGCGGGCGCTGGAAATAGGGCGTCATGAACGTGTTGTCCACGATGACGCGAATCCCGCGCGGCCGCGCGTGCTTCGCCACGGCGGCGATGTCGGTGAGCTGCATGAGCGGATTCGTGGGTGTCTCGACGAACACGAAGCGCGTGTTCGGACGAAACGCACCCGTGATCTCGACCACGCTCGTGGCGTCCACGAACGTGAACTCGAGCCCATGCCGGCGCCACACCTTGTCGAACAGCCGGAACGTGCCGCCATAGGTGTTCTGGCCGCAGACGACGTGGTCGCCCGCGGACAGCGTCTGGATGAGCGTGTTCGTTGCGGCGAGACCCGAGGCGTACGAGAGCCCATGCCTCGCCCCCTCGAGCGAGGCGAGGTTGCGCTCGAGCGCCGCGCGCGTGGCGTTGTGCGTTCGCGCGTACTCGTAGCCCTTGTTCTTGCCGAGCGCTTCCTGCGCATAGGTGCTGGTCTGGTAGATGGGTGTCATGACGGCGCCCGTCGTGGGGTCAGGCGACTGCCCGCCGTGCACGGCGAGCGTGCCGAGCCCGGCCTTGGGATCGAGGTGCGTCACGAATCGCCTCCCGCGATGAACTGCAGCATGTCGAAACGCGTCAGGATACCGGTGACCCCGCCGTCGCGCTCGACGAGCACCGCCGCGTGGCGCGACGCGAGCAGGCGCGTCACCACGTCGGCCGGCTCGTCCGCGCCCACCACCGGCAGCGGTGGCCCCATGATCGCGTCCACGGGCCGTTCGAGCGACGGTGGGTCGGCGAGCGCCGAGCGCAGCACGTCGCCCTCCTCGAGCGTGCCCACGACGTCGCGCCCGCGGAATACCGGGAGCTGCGAGACCTCGTGCTGCTGGATGAGCGTGAGCGCGCGCTTCAGGGGTTCGCCGGCCTCGAGCCGGATGAGCGTGCGCAGCCGAGGTGTCTTGCCCTGGGCGATGTTGCCGACGCGTACGGAGGCCGGGTCGAGTAGGTGGTTGTCGCGCATCCACTCGTCGTTGTGGACCTTCGAGAGATAGCGTTCGCCGGTGTCGGGGAGCAGCACCACGACGAGGTCGTTCGCGCCGCAGCCCTTCGCGACCTCGAGCGCCACCCACGCCGCCATGCCGGCCGAGCCGCCCACGAAGATGGCCTCCTCGCGCGCGAGCGAGCGCGCCATGTTGAGCCCGTCGTGGTCATTGCAGCTCACCACGCGATCGATGACCGAGAAGTCCGTGGCCGTGGGGATGAAGTCCTCCCCCACGCCCTCGATCTTGTAGGTGTGCGCCTCCGACATCTCGCCGGTTTCCTTGTAATGCTTGAGAATGGAGCCCACTGGATCGGCGCCGATGACCTGCACCTTGTCGTTCATCTTCTTCAGGTAGCGGCCCGCGCCGGTGATGGTGCCGCCCGTGCCCATGCCGGCCACGAAATGGCTGATGCGGCCCTTGGTCTGTTCCCACAGCTCCGGTCCCGTGCTCTTGAAGTGCGCGTCGGGGTTCGCGGGGTTGTGGTACTGGTTCATGAGCACCGCCCCGGGACGCTCGGTCGAGATGCGCTTGGCGACGCTGTAGTAGCTGTCGGGATGCTCGGGTGCGACGGCCGTGGGGCTCAGGAACACCTCGGCGCCGAAGGCCTTGAGCAGATTCACCTTCTCGCTCGAGACCTTGTCGGGCATGCAGAACGCGGCGCGATAGCCCTTCACCGCCGCGACCATGGCGAGCCCGAGCCCGGTGTTGCCGGACGTGCACTCCACGATCGTGCCGCCGTGCTTCAACCGGCCTTCCTTCTCCGCCGCCTCCACCATGGCGAGGCCGATGCGGTCCTTCACGCTGCCGCCGGGGTTGAAGAACTCGAGCTTCGCGAGCACCGGGCAGGGCAGCTCGCGTGACACGCGACGCAGGCGGACCAGAGGCGTGTGACCGACGGTGTCGAGGATGGACTCGAAGTAGTGCACGCCCTCGAGGACGTTGCTCACGGGGTCGCTCCGGGGAAAGGTGAGTCGCGATCAGGAGCGGCCGGCGCGCCCCGGAGTCGAACGGGGGCCGCATGCTCTGGGCCGGCGCGAAGGTAGGTGGCCGGCAACATCGGCGCAAGCGAAGCGGGCTTCGCCGCGGCGACGATCGTTCGGCCTTCAGCGCACCAGAGCGATGCGGCGCAGGTCCTCGCCAGCCGGGTGGCGGTAACGCACGAGGTAGAGCCCCGAAGCGGCATGGGTGGCGGCCCAGCTCGCGTGATGGATGCCGGCGGGCCACGCGCCGCGCGCGAGAGTCGCGACGCGACGGCCCTGCGCATCGAAGAGCTCGAGCGTGATGTCGGCGGCGTGCGCGAGCTGGAAGGTCGCCTCGAACGCGCCGGGAGCCGGATTCGGACCGGTGCCGAGCAGGGCGAAGCGCTGGGGGGGTGCGGTGTCCACGTGGATCGGCTCGCCAAGTGCGCGGGTCACGCCGCGGTCGGTCGCGACCAGGCGGTACCAGTAGGACCGGGCGGGTGCCGTGGAGCGGTCGTATTCGACGGTCACTTCACCATCGCTAGCGCGCTCGCACTCCGCCTTGACCCACGGCCCGTCCGCCGCTTCCGCGCGTTCGAGCCAAGCGACGAATCCGGGTGCGGCGTCCGCGACCTGCCAGCGCACCTCGACCCCTTCGATCGTCGACGCCACCGTGAACGTCGTGAGCCGCGACACCGTCGGCATGTCGCAGCCGCGGCCGAGCGCGCCGATCAGGCCGCAGGTCGGAGCGTCGAGGAGTGGCGAACCGGCGCTCAGATGGACGTCGTCCCGCGCGGCGTCGCAGAACAGCGGATCGACCGCGAGATCGCTCGCGGACGGCTCGGCGCCGGAGATGGCACCCGCAGCGTTCCCGAACCAGTCGTTGCAGCCGGCCAGGAGGGGGCCCGGGCCAGTGGACTCGAGGCCATGCCGACCGTTCTCGAACGCGATGTTGTGATCGAGGACCCCGGAGATGATGGCTCTGGTCACGGCAACCACGAGCCCCGCGCCGCCATTCCGGTAGACCGTGTTCGCAATCATTCGCGGGTTGCTGCCGTCCCGTCCATCCGAGGTCAGGCGGATCCCGTCGCCGCCGCAATGTCCGACGACGTTTCGGTTGACCTCCCCCCAGCTGGCCTGAAGGATCATCCCATCGCCGCCGCAAGAGCGGACGACGTTGTCATTCGCCTGCAGACCATCGAGCACGTTCAGAAAGACGCCCACTTCGCAGGATCGCACTTCGTTGCCCAGGAAGTCGCCGTAGCGGACGTCCGCGCGGACTGCGGTCCCGCAGTCCGCGATCAGGTTCTGGGTCGCGTAGAGATCGCCCCAGGCGCCGGGCACGAGCACACCGTACTGGAATCCCGTGACACGGTTGTTGCTGAAGCTCAGGTCCCCGTAGATGGGCATCGCCACGGGGACGACCCCGGGACCGATGAAAGTGTTCCCCGAGACGTAGATCGTCGAACTCGAGCGTTGACGGATCGGGGTCTCGAATCCCTCGAAGGTATTGTCGTAGATCTCAGAGTCATCACCGTAGACGTCGATCGCGAATGGGCTTGGTCCCCTGAAGTCGCATCGCCTCGCGCTGAATCTCTCGACGCCCGAAATCTGGATCGCGGCCCTCACCGTGCAGTCCTGGAACCACACCTGTTGCGGCCGTGAGAGGCGTACGGGGCCGCCGATTCTGCACAGCCGCAGGTAGTACTCGATCTGCCCGCGTTCGGCAGTGTCGGAGTCCACGAGCCCGCCGTCCAGCGCGCAGCCCGCGATCTCGATGTCGAGCGGATCCCAGAATGGCGAGGTTTCGAATTGGTTCCGGACCTGCGAGAGGATGCGCAGGCTCCAGACCTTCAGGTACAGCGTGTGGAATTCGATATGGGTGAAGTCCTCGAGCACCACTCCCGAGACCACGGGCAGCGAGTTCGGGGATGTGCCGTATGGCACCAGACCCTTCACCTCCATCGCGCGGGCGATCACCAGCGTCTCGGGATAGATGCCCGGCCGGACGAGCACCGTCTCGGCGCCGGAATCGATGGCCTGTTGGATCGTCGGCCAGTCGTCCGGAACCGTCACGGTGGTGGCGCCGGCCGGCGCCGAGGCGCAGGCGAGAAGAGCGGCCATGAGCCCCACGGCTCTGCGGCCCCGGCGCGGACGGAGGCCGTTCGGGGCGGTCGGGGGCCGGGGATCGTCACCCCGGGGGCGAGGGATGCGGAGCATGAAATGGGGTGCGGGAGGGAGTGCCCCGATTCTCCGGCCGCCCGGGACACGGGTCAATACCGTTCGTCGCCCGAATATGAAAACCCAGCGGCCATGGGAGGCCGCGGGGCTGTCTCGTGCCGGGCGCAACGGCTAGTGCATCGTGCCGGCCTTCATCTTCTCCTTCGCGGGGTTCGGCGGCAGCGCCGGCAGCGTGGCCGGACGCTTGTGCAGGATGTGCGGTTCGAACAGCGCGAAGTCGAACACGGGGCTCGTCGAAGCCGTGTGGCAGGTTCGGCAGGTGGCTTCGGTGATGCGCTGCGCCTGCGCCGGCATCGCCTCGTGCTGCGTGCCCATGCCGTGGCAGTTCTCGCACTGCACGTTGCCGAGCCGGGCCGCGTCGTCGCCGGTCTGGAAGCCGCCGGCCTGCTTGTAGCCCACCACGTGACACGGCACGCAGTCGGGCGTGGACTCCTTCTTCACGTCCACCAGCGTCTGCCAAGCCTTCGCGTGGCTCGTCGCCTGCCACTGCGTGAACTCTGGCATGTGGCAGCGCTGGCACACCTCGCTGCCGACGTAGTGTTCCACGGACTGTTTCTGGCCCTGCCCCTCGCCACCCGTCTGGAGCTGCGCCTGCGCGGCACGCTCCTTCTCCATCTTGCGCATCTTGTCGTTGAACGCGTCGTTGAAACTCTTGACGAGCTGCAGGATCTCGGGCTTCTCCGGCACCTCGGGGCCGAGCACGTAGACGTCGTTCTCGCCGGTCTGCATGCGCCTGGCGGCATCCAGCGTGACGATCGTGCGACCGATGTTCTGGCCCTTCTCGCCGCCGTAGCACGCCACGGTGTTCTTGATCATGCGGCCCTTCTGGAGCACGGGCACGTTGCGACCGGCGATCAGCACGTCGACACCGTCCACGCCGGTGACCAGGTCCTCGCTCTCGACCTTGCCGAGTTCCGAGAGCAGCACGATCACGGTGGCGCCTTTCTTCCGCATCTCGGGCACCACGCGCGCGGCGGCCAGCGCCGGGTCCTCGAGCGTGAGCGAGTCACGCGCCGGGCCGAGGTCCACCTTGTCGCTCGTCAACCCGAACACGCCCACGTTGACGCTGCCCTTCTTCACGATGACGTACGGGGGCACGAGCGTCTTCTTGGTCTGCTTGTCCCACACGTTCGCGCACACCATGGGCAGCCGACTGCGCTTGAGCTGCGCCAGGAGCCAGCCGCGGCCGTACTTCAACTCCCTCTCGCTCAGGCCGGCTGCGTCGGTGCCCAGGATCACCATGCCGTCCATGAGGAACCAGGCCTTCTCGCGATACAGGCTGTCCGCGGCCTCGGGGAAGAAGCCCCCCGCGTCCACGAGCAGCATCTGTCCGTACTGTGCCCTCAGACTGTCCCTGAAGCTCGCCCGCCGGGCGAGACCCCCCTTGGGGGTGTGTCAACCACAGGGCTCGTTCTCGCCCTTCACATCGTTCGTCGAGAGGATGATGAGCTTGTTGGGCTCGACCACCTTCGCGGGACCGGCGGCGCCAAGGAGCGCGGCTGCGATGGCGAGCGCCAGCGCGGCGGCGGCAAGCCGAGAGTGAAGCGAGGTCATGGTGGCTCGGGTCTCCTGGACGAGAGCGGCGCGTTCTCGGGACGAGGGACGATGCGGAGCGAACAGGCCGACAAGTCTAGGCAGCCCCCTCGCGGGGGTCAAGGTCAAGTCCTCGTGTGGATTGTGCGACTAGGGCGCCTGCGGCGTGGCGGCCGCGGGCGGCTGTGCGTTCTTGACGTAGCGGTCGAACCAATCGAGCGCGCGCGCCCAGTAGTCCAGCACCGTCTCGCGAGCGGCTGGCCCGTGGTCCTCGTAGGGGTACTCCACGAGTTGCACCGTCTTCCCGAGCCCGTTCATGGCCTCGAACAGGCGCTGGCTCTGGATCGGGTTCGTGCCCACGTTGGTATCGTCCAGGTTGTGCGCCAGCAACAGTGGCGCGTCGATCTGCTGGGCGTAGAGGAACGGGGACATCGTGAGATAGGTGTCACGCGCCTCCCACAGGTTGCGGGTCTCGGCCTGGAACGTGAACGGCGTCAGCGTGCGGTTGTAGGCCCCGTCGCTCGCCAGGCCGGCCCGGAAGAGCTTCGTGTGCGCCAGGCAGTTCACCGCGGAGAACGCCCCGTAGGAGTGGCCCCCCACGCCGATGCGGTTGCGATCGGTGAAGCCGCGCCGAACGCACTCGTCCACCGCGGCCTGCGCCGAACGCCTGAGCTCCTCGACGTACTTGTCGTTCGTGCCCACGATCGCGAGGTCGGGCCGCACCACCGCGTAGCCCTGTGTCACCAGCACCTCGGAGTTGAGCGCGCTCTGCGACGGGAAGCGGTTCGCCGAAGTGCGGTTCTCGGATGCCGCCGCGGCGGAGCGGAAGTCGTTCGGGTAGATCCAGAAGATGGTGGGCAGCGGGCCCTGCTCGGGCTTCCAGTCCGGCGGCAGCACCACCTCGGCATTCAGCACCACGCCGTCATCGCGCTTGAACTTGAACTGCTGGCGCGGAGCGCGCGACAGCGCCTGGAGCGGATTCGCGAACGCGCTCACCGCCATGCCGCTCGACTCTCCCGCGCGGCGCAGGAACCAGTTCGGCGGCTCGGTCGCGGATTGGGCGAGCGTCAGGAAGCGCCGGCCGTCGTCGGCGAGCAGCGTGACCGGAGCTTCAAGTCTCGTGGCCTCGCTCTCGAAGATGCGCGTGGGCTTCGCACCGTCGAACGGGCAGCGGTCGAGGAACGGCCGCTGGCCGTCGGCGCGAAAGCCGTCGCCGAAGCGGAAGAAAGCCTTGCCGTCGGACGTCACCCACGCGACAAGGCCGTGACGCTCGGTCTTGAGCGCGATGCGGCCCGGATCGTCGTAGACGCCCTCCGTGGAGCGGAACACGAGCGTCGTGTGCCTGCCGCTCTTTACATCGAGCCAGCCCTGCCGCGTGACCCGGCGAGGCTCGTAGCCCTCGTAGATGAGCAGCCGCGCGCCGTTCGAGGTGAAGGCCATGCCGTCGATCGGGAACTCGCTGCGAGCCACCTCGGTCGGCACCTGCGTGAACGGCACGTCGAGCCGGAGGATGCGGTCGGCGCCCGGCGGCGGAAGCGACGTGTCGCGCACCGCGGCCTGCGGCGATGCACCCTTCGCGTCCTCCCAGGACGCGCACCACAGCGACTTCGCATCCGGGGCCCAGGTGAAGTCGCGCATCCCGAGCGGGGCGACGCTGGCGATCGCGCTGCGATCGTTCAGCGGGATCTCGGCGAGCGGGGTGATCGTGCGGCTCCCGACCTTCAGCAGCTCGACCGTGCGCGGGAACAGGTAGGCGGGGAACCCGAGTGGCGCGGGCAGCGCGTAGCGCGACACGACGAGCCAGTTGTCGTCGGGCGACAGCTCACAGTCCGCGAGCGCGGTCGGCGGGCCCAGGTCGACCTTCGAGAATCCTTCGACCAGGGGGATCCAGGCCAGCTGTGCCGTGACGGTGCGCGCAAAGCTCGACTGGTCGTCGGGCGAGCGCAGCACGTCGCGCGCGGTGCGCTGGGGCGTCGCACGACCGGCGCCCTTTCGCACCGCCGGCCCCTCCGGGACTCGCGTCGGTTCGGCCATCGCCGCGACGTTCTCGGGCACGAGCGAAACGAACATGCCCTTGTCGTCGTTCGACCATTCGAGGAAGTTGCTGAGCGAGTGTAGGCGCACGCCGTCCACGCGGCGCGCCGCACCCGTGGCCGCCTCCACGATCCACAGCTCGCTGCCGCCCTGTGCGTACGCGACGCACGCGACGCGATCACCGCGGTTCGACCAGCGCACCGTCCCAAGCGCCACATCCTTCGGGAGCTTGGCGCGCACCTGCGACCCGTCCGCGACCTTGTAGAACGTGAGCCCGGCCGCGGCATTCTTGAGCCCGGCGCGATGCGCCCACAACTGCGGCAGCACCTCGAGGCCGGCGAGCTTCTGCACCGGTTCGGCGAGCGTCGAGATGGGGATGAGCGAGCGCAGGTCGGGAACCGCGAGCCAGGCGCCGTCCGGGGAGCTGTTCGGAGCGCCGCGCGGCAGCCTCGGCGCGGTGAGCAGCTCGGAGATGACGGGTGGCGGCACACGATAGCTGGAATCATCCGCGGCGATCGCCGGCAGCGCGCACGCGAGTGCGGCCAGAACAAGCACGAGGGAACGGGGGCGCATGGGGGACTCCTCGAACGGCGGGTGGAGGGAGCAGGTCGGGCGCGGGCCCACGCCTGCGAATCTAGCGGCTGTCGCGGGGGCGCGGCGAGGCGAATCTACGCGGTCGGCTCCGCGGGCTCAGAGGACGCCAGCCGAGCCTTCGGTTCGCCCCCGCACGCTCAGAAGCGGCGCCGACAGGTCGCGACGCAGACGGGCGAGAGCGAAGCGACGGGCCCCGTCGAGGATAGCGACCTGCCAGTGCCGCGGCAGCGGCAGGTGTCCGTGCCCGCGAAGCCTCGCCTGGTCGCTTCTGCACGTGCGCCGCCG
>JAHFBX010000329.1 GCA_023249815.1 Candidatus Eiseniibacteriota bacterium | reverse complement strand
CGAGCGTGGAGGGCGGCGCGACCACCAACGGGGCCACGAGCGTCGCGAGTGGTGTGCTCGCGCGCGGCGCGGGCATGTCGTCGGCGCGGACGGTGAGCGCGCTCCACGGTGGCCGGATACACCAGACGCGGTCGCCCACCGGAAGCGGATCGGGTTCGCGATCGCAGGCCAGCGAGTTCATGGCCGCGCACGCGAGGGGTGACTCGCACGTGTTCGCCGCCTGACACGCGTTCGCCCCATCGCACCGATTCGCCGCCTCGCACGCACTCTGATTCGGTGCGGCTGACGCGGGCGGAATCGCGCGCGGGAGCAGCACGCACGTGGTCGAAGCCATCGCCGCGAGCGGGCACCATTCCAATGACGGAAGCGCCGCGACACTGGCCGCGAGGAGGCCGGCCAGGGCGTACGAGCGCGCGAATCGAATCGGCCGCATCACTCGATTCTCGGCGGCGGTCGAGCGCCAGGTGTCCAGCGGCGGAAAAGTGTCGAGTCGCCGGCCGTTGGCCCACGCGCAGCGGGGGACGGCGAGGCGGCTCCTCGGTAGATGGACCGCGACGGCGCCTCGGTGGGTCCGCATGCCGGCGGCCCGCCGAGGCGACAGCGCTTGCGCTAGTCCTGCTCGCGATTCGGCTGCTGCTTCCAACCCGCCTTGCCGCCGACCACGTAGCGCGAGAAGTGCTCGAGCCGGACGTTGTGCCGGCGACGCGCCCAGTCGGTGGTGCCCGGCACCTCTTCCCAGAGGTTCGTCTTCTCGTTCAACCAGTACACGACGGGCTCGCGGCCGTCCGCCCAGGCCGAACCTGGATCGGCGGTGGTACCCGCGAAGTCGATGGAGAGCACGACCGGCTCACCAAAGACCGTGCCGTGCGGTCCCAGCTCGATGTCGAGGATGTCGTTGTCGTACTCCTCGATGGTGATGAGCGCGTCCTTGTCGAGCGAACCGCGCGCGAACGAAAGCTCGTACCGGCCACCGGACACGATGGTCGGCTCGGCTTTGGGCACGAGTCTCGCGGTGAGCACGTACCACGTCTTGGTGACGAGCGGCAGGATGGGCGGCAGTTGGATGTCGGCGCTGAGGATCGAAGGACCCGCGAGCCGGCTGGGCGGCGCGGGCGGGGTGACCGCTTGTGCCGTGGGTGCCGTCTCGGGCTCGGGTGCGGTCAGCGTGCTCCGCGAGCAGCCCGCCGCCGCCAACGACACGAGCAACGCGAGCGAGACGCCAATGGCGATTCGATGAGGATGACGCATGGGGTCCTCCAGGTCTGACCTTCCTTCACGCAATCCGGGGACCAATGGCGGCCGGGATGCTGCGGTGCGTTCCGCACGTTGGAGTGGGTGCGGACGCTCTGCGTCGGAGGACACTTGCGAGCGCGGCCCTCAGTGCGCACGACCGGCGCGTTCGTTCTGCACGCATCACGTGCGCCACGGGAGGCCACGTCGCGGGTCAGCTCACCCACGTCCTCGGGGAACCTGCCCCAACCGGGGCCCGCTCGCGCTCGACCTCCAGCTCCTCCGCGTCCAGGAATCGCTCGCGAAGTGCCGCCGGAGGAAGCGGGCAGCTCGCGAGGCGTCCGATCGCGCGATGGCGACTTCGCGCGATCGCTTCGTACATTGCTTCGCGCAGCCCGCGCGGCACGGCCCGGGCCGGCCCGCGCAGCCACCATGGCCGCCCGAGCCGGCGCGCCACCTCGAGGACGGCGTCGGAGCGGATCCAGGCACGCGGCCCTTCCACGAGCACGACTCCTTCCGTTCCCGCCGTCGGATCGCCCGCCCGCCGCAGCAGTTCGCGACCGATGCGGGAGTGTAGCGAGGCGAACCGGATGATCCCGCTGGGGTCCCGAGCCGCGACCGCGCGCACCGATGCGTGGCAGAGCGGGCACGCACCGTCGAACAGCAGCACCGGGCCCACCGCTCGCGCCGGGACCGGCCCCCGCGGATCGAATGCCATGCCGCGAGATTATCACCGGCGATGGGATCGACTCCCGGGCGTGGCCTGCCGACGAAGTTCGGGTCTAGCCGCGCCGAGGAGGCCTTCATGTCCGACGTCGTTCGTGCCGGGATCGTGCTCGCTGTGCTCGTGGAAGTAGGGACCGCGATCGTGATCGCCGCCGGCTGGCACACGGACCCGGCCGTGATGGGCTTGTTCGTCCGCGTTGTTCCGCTTCAGGCGGCGATCGTGGGTCTGTTCCTGCGCCGCCGTGCCGCGTAGGCGGCCGCGGGCTCAGCGCTTCACGGGCAGTACGCTCTTGTCGTCCAGCCCCAGCACGTTCAGCAGGTCCGAGTTCGACGGTACGACGTACTTGGTCTGCTGCGAGAGCACGTCGCGCAGCACGTCGAGCCGCTTGCTCACCTCGGCGCGGTCCTTGAAGTAACTCTCCGCGGCGTTCGAGACGAGTTGGATGGCCTGGGCCTCGGCGGTGGCACGCGTCACCCGTGCCTGGGCCTCACCTTCGGCGCGCAGGATGTCGGACTGCTTCACGCCCTCGGCCTGGAGGATCTGCGCCTGCTTCACGCCCTCGGCCTCGAGGATCGCGGCGCGCTTGTCGCGTTCGGCCTTCATCTGCCGTGACATCGCCTCGGTGATGTCGCTAGGCGGATCGATCTTCTGCACCTCGACGCGTGTGACCTTGACGCCCCAGGTGTTCGTGGCTTCGTCGAGCACAGCGCGCAGATTCGAGTTGATCGTGTCGCGCGCGGTGAGGGTCTCGTCCAGAGACTTGTCGCCGATCAGATTGCGCAGGTTGGTCTGGGCCAGCGTCGTGGCCGCGTACGCGAAGTTCTGCACCTCGAACGTGGCCTTCACCGGATCGATGATGCGGTAGTAGATGACCGCATCCACGATGACGGAGACGTTGTCCTTCGTGATCACCTTTTGCGGCTCGACGTTGATGACACGCTCGCGCATGTCCACCTTGATCATGTCCTCGATCACGGGCACGAGGAACGTGAGCCCCGAGTCCGCGAGCGCGCGATACTTGCCGAGCCGCAGCACGAGCCCCTTCTCGGACTGGTTCACGATGCGCGCCGAACGGGCGAGCGAGATGAACACGATGAACAGGATGATGAACAACAGCACCAACGGGATCTGGCTCATTGCATTCACCTCACCTGGAGCGTGACACCGTCCACTCCCGCGACGGTGATGAGTGCGCCCGCCTCGAACGGCCCCGCGCCCGACACCGGCAGCGCGCGCCAGACCTCGTCGCCGACCTTCACCAGCCCAGGCTCGTGCGCCCCGACGCGCTGCTGCACGACTCCCTGCTTGCCGAGCACCGCGTCGATGTTCGTGGTGTGACCGCGTGACACCGCGAGCCGCTCGCGCACCATGCGCCGGCCGACGGCCATGTACGCCACCCCCAGCACGGCGGCGGTGGTGTAGGCCAGTCCGGGGCTGTGCGTGACCATCCCCACGACGCCGCCCACGATGAAGGCGGAGCCGATGAGCACGAGGTCGAACCCCGCGAACCCGCCGAGCAACACCTCGACCAGCACGAGTACGGCGCCTGCAAACACCAGCAGCCAACTCCAGTCGACGGACATCTCGCAGCCCTCCT
>JAHFBX010000057.1 GCA_023249815.1 Candidatus Eiseniibacteriota bacterium | reverse complement strand
CGCGAGTGAACGGACCAAACGCGAGGAGGGTGATGATCATGAAGCGGAACTCGAGGGGCTTCACGCTTATGGAATTGATGGTGGTCATCGTGATCGTGGCGATCCTGGCCGCGGTGGCGGTGCCGCTCTACGTGAACTATGTGAAGGACGCGCAGCGCACCGAGGCGAAGGGCGCGATCGGCGCCGTGATCACAGCGGAACAGACCTACTTCCAAGTGCACGGAGAGTACACACCGGACACCTTCGTGCCGAATCCCAAGCCCGGCGACCAGAAGTTGAACTGCGACCTCACCGACGCGCTCAACAACTGGAGCATCGTCGTGACCAACGCCGATCCGACGGGCTTCACCGTGGTGGCGAACGGCAAGGCGGGCGGGCCCACCGACGGCCGGAGGGTGCAGCTGGTGTACTCGCGCACCAGTCAACCGGATTGGCAGGAGAACTGACGACCGACCCCTCCTCACCTTCCGCTCGCAACACCCGGCGAGCGCCGCCCCGCGGCGCGCCCTCGCGCCGGGACGGGGCCAGCATGTTGAACGAACGTGGCTTTTCGCTCATGGAGGCGCTCACCGCGGCGACCATCTCGGTGATCGCCGTGCTCGGGCTCGCCTACTCGTTCGGCGTTGGCCGTTCGCTCGTGAACCGCTACGAGCTCGCGCGCGCGGCATTGAGCGAGGCCGAGAACCAGCTCGAAGCGCTCAGCCAGGTGCCCGCGACGGACCCCGTGCTCGCCGTGGGCTACGTGGCGCCTCTCATCCCGTTCCGCTACGAAGGCGTGCAGCGCGGCAGCCAGAACTGGTATGTCACCGCGTATGACGAACCTCACCTGCCGGGCACCATGAATCTGAAGCGCGTGCGAGTGACGGTCCGCTGGCAGCAGCACGCGCAGCCGGACTCGGTCACGTTGGAGCGGCTGTGGCTTCCCTGACCTGCCCGCTCCAAGGTTCGCGCGGCTTGACGCTCACCGAGGTCGTGGTCGTCATGGTGATCGGTACGCTCATCATGGCCGGTATCGTGGGCTTCTACCTGTCGAGCCAGGGCGTGTGGCTGGACAGCTCCACGCAGGTGATCACGCAACGCGAGGCCTCGCTCGTGGCGTCCGCGATTCGCGACAGCGTGCGCAAGTCTGGCCGCGCCCAGACCACGGCGGCGCCGGACTCGCTGCACCATCAGCTGGCGCTGTTTCGTAGCGCGAACGCCGCCACGCCCTATTACTATTTCTGGTGGAACTCCGCGGACTCGCTCATCTACGCCGGCACCAGCGTGGGCGGCGCTGGCTCGGGCCCCATGGGGGTGTCACGCGCGGAGCGTCTGCAGTTCATCACCACCGACTACAATGTGCGCGTGGACATGCGCCTGCAGTCGGGGAACGGCGAAGGCGTGGAGATGAGCGCTTTCGCGGTGTTCAAGAACTGATGGCCACGCCCGCGCGGCCCGCCGCCCCGGACGAACGCGGATTCATCCTCGTGGGCGTGATCACGTTCATGCTCGTGCTCACCATCCTCGGGCTGTCCCTGTTCGCGCTGTCCAGCTACGAGTCGCAGTTCTTCGGCGCGTCTGCCACGCACGAGCAGGCGCTTCAGAATTGCGAGAGCGGCATGGAGCTGGTGAAGGGACTGCTCCAGTCGCGTTACCCACAGCGCCTCGAGAACGCCCAGCTCGTCGTGGGCCAGTTCTGCATCACCAGCGCGCTCGCCTACCAGTGGCAGAGCGGAAACGCGAACGACACGCTGTCACAGGGACCCGTGCAGTGGGACAGCACGCTGGTCATCGTGGTCACCGCGAGGAGCGGCGGCTCCGAGCGCACGGTCGAAGCCAAGTTCGTTCCGTCCTCCGACGTGAATCCCTACCAGCGGCTCATCAGCGCGGGCGGGAACATCCGCTACCTCACGAACAACTCCACGGATCCGAGCATCTTCCGGATGAGCGGCCGGGTCTGGCAGTACGTGCGATCCGCCTCGGACACGGCGTGGACGCGACAGGTCACGTGGCTCTCGGGGCGTCCGCTCGAGATCACGCCGACGCCCACACCGCTCGCTGACGCGTTCGTGGATGCGAAGCTGACCGGCTCGCTGCCGCAGCCGAGCGTGGAGTTCGACTACGGCAGTCAGTACACGATGAAGTTCTTCAACTACGGTTCGGCCCCGAAGTTCTTCAAGAGCCCGCCCTCCCCCACGGACGAGGACACTCGCGAGGAGCAGGAGTACGAAGATTTCACGTTCTACTCGTACCCGACCATGGACATCGAGGTGCGCGGCACGGTCGTCTGGGTGGTGCCCGAGGGTGTGTGCTTCCGCCACCGCGTCGAGGTGCTGCGCGAGGGGACGGACGATGCCACGCTCATCATCGTGGCCAAGGCGAATGGCCAGAACCCGGGGAATGAGAACCGCGCGATCTGGTTCCAGGGCGGGCTCAAGATCGTCGACAGCGACACGCGGGTCTACCTGGTGAGCCAGGGGGACATCGCGATCACCTATCTGCACGGCTCGTCGTACGCGCGGGACGCGCGCGGCCTGAGCATCGTGACGGAGGGCAATGTTGAATTGGGCGGGCCGGACCCCGATGAGGACTACCAGATTTGGTACCTGGCATCCTCCATGGATCCGCTTGGAATCCAGCTCTTGTCACAGGGCGCGCTCCCGCCGGTCGTCGGCGGCAGCTCGGCATCGTTCATCGCCGCACGCGGGTACTGGCTCGAGACCACCTCCCGGTGAAGTGCCCGCGATGAAGCGCTGGATAGGTGCACGCCCCTGGGCGGGCCTCGACATCGGCTCCTACAGCGTGAAGCTGTTCGCGCTCTCCCCCGGCGGTCGCGGCTGGCGCGGCGCCGAGGCGATCGTGCCGCGCTCGCTCGGCAGCGAGGACGGACCTCCCGCAGACGTGATCGCCGGACTCATCGACGAGTGCATGACGCGCGTGGACCTGGGCCGACGCGAGTTTCGTGGCATCTCGGTGGGCGTCTCCGGGCCCGACGTCATCGTGAAGCAGTTGAGCCTGCCGCTCATGGACGAATCGGAGATCCCGAACGCGCTGCGGTTCGAGGCGCGCAAGCATGTGCCATTCGACGTCCAGAGCATGGTGCTCGACCACCAGGTGCTCGCTCGCAACACCACGGATCGACGGCTCGAGGTGCTGCTCGCAGCGGTGACGCAACAGCGGCTGGACCGGGCCCTCGCCCCGCTCCGCGAGCTGAACGTGGAGGCGGACATCGTGGACGCGTCGCCATTGGCGCTCGCGAATGCACTTGAACACGCGTCGCGTGACGATTCACCGGCGGCCGAGGCCCTCTTGCTGCTCGACCTCGGACACCAGGGGTCTTGGCTCACGCTCCGTCAGCCCACGCAGCCGTTCTTCGCGCGGCGGCTCGAGTGGGGTGGCGCCCGGCTCACGCAGGCGGTGGCGGGCGCCCTGGGCGGCGCGCTCGATCGCGCCGACGCCTGGAAACTCGACGCCGGCGCGTCGCTGTCGCAATCCGGTGCCGAGGCTGAAGCGGCGCGCCGCACCGTGGACGAGCTGGCGGGCGAGGTTCGCCGTTCTCTCGCATTCTACGGCACGCTCGCGCAGGTTCCCGAGCGGATGACGCTTCGCGTCTGCGGCGGCACCACGCGTCTGGCGGGGCTCGTCGAGCGGCTCGGCGAGTCGCTCGGGTTCCCGACCTCGTTGTTCTCGCCGATGGACGCGCTCGAGCGCGGCGTTCATCCCACGGGCGGCGGGCCGCAGTTCGTCCAGGCGTACGGCCTCGCGTTGAGAGCCGCGTGAACACCCCATTCCAGGTGAACTTCCGCCGCGAGGACTTTCGGCGCGAGCGCGCCGATTCGCGCCGACGCGCGTTGGGCCTCGGCGTCCGGCTCGGGTACTTCGGCCTGCTCGCAGTGCTGCTCGGACTCTATTTCCTCAACTTCTCAGAGCTCCGCACACGCACGCGGAACCTCGATCGCCAACTCGCGCGGCAGCGCGCGCTCCACCTCGGAGGCGCGCCGTGGACTCCGCCCCCGGCGGAGGCCTCGCTCGCGGAACCCTGGGTCTCCGACCTGGCCCGCTGGCGGGACCTGCTCGCGCGCCTACCGCAGCTCATGCCGGAGGGCGCGCGCCTCACGGGCCTTCAGTTCAATCCCGATGGCGTCTCCGGCGGAGCGCGCGAACTGCTCCTGCACGGCTTGCTGCGAGTGGACGCCCGGCGCGACCGCATGGCGGGCGTCACCGACTTCGTGGCGATCGTGTCACGCGACTCCGTGTTCGCGTCTCGGTTCAAGAGTGTTCGCCTGGTGTCGACGCGCTCGCGCGAGGACAGTCCAGACGCCGAGTTCGAGCTGGAGTGCCGATGAACACTCCGGCTTGGCTCCAGCAATACTGGGTCTCGCTCCTGGCGCTGCTCCTGGCCGCGGGTCTGTGGCTCGCACAGTCGATCGGATTCGCCCCGCTCACCGCGCGCTATCGCAAGCTTCTCATCGCGGCCGGGGAGATCGGCGCGTCACTCGATCCGCGGCTCGCGGCGGCCCCGCTGCCGCCTCGCGTCACGCACCTGTTCCTCGAGAACTCCGTCAGCCTCGAGGACGCCGAACGCCTGAGCCAGTCCGGCTTCTTCGCCACCGACCTGGTCCGGCGCGTCTCCGAGGCTGCGGTCGCCTCGGGTCTCGACGTCGCGGCTTCGCAGCCCGGCTCCGCCACCCAGACCGCGACCACGGTGGAGGTGAGAGCCGAGCTGCGGTTGCAGGGCCGCTACGAACAGGTCGTCCACGTGCTCGACCAGCTCGCACTCGAGGGTACGTTCTATCGCATCGAGGGACTGTCGCTCGCGCCACTTCCAAAGGGCGGCGTGGAAGTCGAACTGAAGCTCGCGCGCATGCTCTTCAAGCGCGGGACGGCGTCACCGTGAACCGCGATCCCGCGCGCTGGATCACCGGCATCGTCGCGTTCACGGTCCTCGCCGCGATCGTCGCACAGACGCTCGCGGCGCTGGGGGTGACGGGCGCGTTCGGCTGGCGCGTCGCGCCCGTCATGGTACCCGTGCCGCTGGCCTACCGGACCGTGGACCTGGCGCTCGACCGCCGCGACGCCGTGCAGCCGCTGGCCGGCGTACGCGACCCGTTCGAGTTCTGGCACGCTTCGCCCGAGCCGACGCAGACGCGGACGCGGCCGCGCCTGGTCACGGTCGCGGCGCCGGCGGCGCCGGTGCTGACGGCGATCGTGTGGGACAATGACCCTCGCGCGCTCATTCGGTGGAAGGACCGTGAATGGACCATTCGCGAGGGCGGGCTGTTCGACGTGTTCCAGGTGGTGAGCATCACGCGCGATCAGGTCCTGCTCACGCGCGGCGACGAGACCCTCGTGCTGCGACGTGGCAACCCAGGAGAATGACGTGAAACGACTGGCGTCCCGATTGGCCATGCTCGCCGCATTCGCGGCGCTCGCGTTCGTCCCCGTCGCCCCATCCAAGGCCGCCCTGGACCTCGCTCGGACCGTCAGCATCGACGCCGATGAGGCCTCGCTGCCCGGCGTGCTCAAGATCCTCGCCGAGAAGGGTGGATTGAACATCGTGACCGGCCCGGGCGTGACCGCCGGCAAGATCTCGATCCACTTCAAGGACGTGCCGGTCGAGCAGGCGGTCAACCTCGTCGTACGCGCCGCGGGCCTCGCCTACGAGCGCATCGGCAACTCCATCCTGGTGGCGGACGCCGAGTCGCTCAAGGGCGAGACCGGGCTGTCCTCGTACACGCTCGCGCTCAGCTACGCCGACGCCACCGAGGTGGCCGTGGCGCTCTCGGGCCTGTCGGACAAGATCCAGGTGGATCGCGGCGGCAACCGGCTCATCATCGTGACTTCGCCGCGCGTCATCGCCGAGATCCAGGCCATCGTGACCGAGCTGGACAAGCCCGCACGTCAGGTCATGCTCGAGGCGCGTGTCGTCGAGGTGAGCACGGACGGGTTGAAGAAGCTCGGCATCGACTGGGATCTGCTGAACCGCCAGGGCTTCACGTTCGTGGAGGACAACAACTCGGGCACGTTCCAGGGCGGGAACCTCGAGGAACCGGGGCCGTTGAGCGCAGCGCAGGGCGTAAAGGGCACGCCGGGCACGTTGGACGTGTGGAAGCTTCGCAACTTCAACCGACTGCCCAAGGTGTTCCGCACGTTTGTGGACCTGCTGATCCGAGACGGCAACGCGAAGGTGCTGGCGCAGCCCAAGCTCGTGACGCTGAACGGCAAGGAGGCGAGCATGCTCTCCGGGCAGCGCATCCCCTACCTCGTCAGCCAGACGGTGTTCGCGGGCGGCGCGGCTGCGCCGACCCAGTCCGTGCAGCGGGAAGAGGTGGGCATCAAGCTCTCGATCACGCCGCTCATCAACGCCGACGGTTACATCACCGTGCACATCCGGCCCGAGGTCAGTTCGGTGACGGGCTTCCGCGGTGAGCAGAACGACCTGCCCGTGGTGAGCACGCGCCAGGCCGAGACCACGGTGCGACTCAAGGACGGCAGTTCGGTGGTGATCGGCGGCCTCCTGAACGAGGAGAAAGTCACCGGTTACACCAAGGTGCCGCTGCTGGGCGACATCCCGTGGCTCGGCGCGCTGTTCCGCCACGAGAACACGGAGTCGCGGCGGCGCGACCTCTTGATCGAGGTGACGCCCCACCTCCTGCCCGATCCGGCGAAGTGACCGCGGAGGGCCCGCTCAAAAGCCCGTCGGGCGGCCCACGGTCAGGACGCCGGCCATCCAGCCGATCCAGGCGCCCAGCGCGGCGGTGAGCGCCACGGTGACGAGGCCCATACCGGCGGTGGCGAGCACGGGTGTCTCCCGCCGATAACGGTAGAGACGTACGATGAGGAGCGGGATCAACACGCCCTTCAACAGCACGAATGCCGGCCACGATTGTTCCGCGACCGGTGCCAAGAATGGATTGCCCTCGCGATTCCCGAACCAGTAGATCCCCACCGACGTGGCGAACAGGTCGAGGCTGTTGGCGACCACCGCCATGAACAGGACGAGGCGCATCACGGGGGCACTCCGGCGGAAGGACGGCGGGCGGAAGCAAGTATCTTGAACGCCACGATCGGCGCGCTCAAGCAAAACAAGAAGGAACGGGTCCGGGATGAACATGGATGTCTTGATCGGCACGTCGATGTTTGTGCTTGGGTCGGTTTTCGGCAGCGCGGTGACCGCCCTGTCCTGGCGATTGCCGCGCGGCCAGTCGTGGGCGCGGGGACGGTCGCGATGCCCGTCGTGCGGTCATGCGCTGGGACCGCTCGAACTGGTTCCCCTTGCAAGCTGGTTGCTGTCGCGCGGGCGGTGCCGCTCGTGCGCGGCCCCGATCGCGCTGCGCTACCCCCTGATCGAGCTGGCCTGCGCGCTGTGGGCCGTGCTCGCGGTGGGCAAGCTGGGGCTGGTGTGGGCACTGGCGCCCGTGCTGCTCTGGGGCTGGATCCTGGTGACGCTCACCGTCATCGACCTGGACTTCCAGCTGTTGCCGGATTCGCTCACGTTCACGGGCACGCTGCTCGCGGTCGCAGCGGCGCTCATGGGTCCCGGCGCCCGGCACGCGCTGCTCGGTATGATCGTGGGCTCCGGCTACCTGTGGGTGTTCGCGTGGGCGTGGAAGACTTTCCTGAAGCGTGAAGGGATGGGCGGCGGCGACATCAAGCTGGCTGCGATGTTCGGCGCGCTGGTCGGACCGACCGGTGCGTTCCTCACCATCACGTTGGCGGCGCTCGCGGGCTCGATCGCCGGGGCGTCGATGATCGCGCGTGGCAAGGGCGGCATGCGCACCGAGCTCCCGTTCGGGACGTTTCTGTCGCCAGCGGCGATGATCATCTACCTCTGGGGCGAGCGCCTCTCGAGCGCGTACCTCGGCCTCATCCCGCGCTGACGACGGGCCCGAACGCTCGCGCCGGCCGCATGCTTGAAGCGCGAGCCTCGTCACGTTAGCGTGGTGCCCTTCGCCGCCCAGGGTCCTGCCGCTGTCCGCGCTCCCCGCCCGCGGCTTCGGAGGAAATGCTTGGCAAGACGCCCCGACGACGCACGCCCACGCCGAACGCCGACGCTCGCGGCGCGCCTGATCCTGATCTCGCTGCTCGTGCTGGTCGCACTGCCCGGGTGCTCGATCAAGCGCTATGCCCTGAAGGGCGTCGCGAACTCGCTCACCAGCGGTCCCGACGTGTTCGGCACGGACGACGATCCCGAGCTGGTTCGCGACGCGCTGCCATTCGGACTCAAGACGATGGAGTCCCTGCTCGCGTCGCTACCCGAGCACGAGGGGCTCCTGCTCACGCTGTGCAAGGGCTACACGCAATACGCGTACGCCTACGTGCAGTCCGAGGGCGACCTGCTCGTCAACACGGACTACGCCCGCGCCACTGCGTTGCACGAGCGCGCGTACCGGCTCTACCTGCGCGCGCAGGGCTATGGACTTCGCGCGCTCTCGCTGCGCCACCGCGGCATCGGCGATTCGCTGCGGCTCCTGCCCGACCAGGCTGCGTCTTGGCTCGTGAAGCGCGACCTGCCCGCGCTGTACTGGACGGCAGCGAGCTGGGGCTCCGCCATCGCCATGGGCAAGGACAAGCCCGAGATGCTCGCCGACCTGCCAGCGATCCGCGCGCTCGTGGAGCGCGGGCTGGTGCTGGACGAACGTTTCGAGGCCGGCTCGTTCCACGAAGCCGCGATCGTCCTGGACGCGCTGCCCGAAGTGATGGGCGGCTCCGCGGATCGCGCGCGCGCGCACTTCGCGCGTGCCGTTGAGATCTCGGGCGACCACCGCGCTTCGCCCTATGTGACGCTCGCCCAGAGCGTCTCCGTCATGAAGCAGGACCGCGGCGAGTTCCGTCGCCTGCTCGAGCACGCGCTCGCGATGGATCCGGACCGCGACCCCTCGCAACGACTCGCCACGATCGTGCTCCAGCGCAAGGCCCGCGCGCTGCTGGCACGCCAGGACGAGTTCTTCCTCGACGACTCGCCTGCTCCCGAGACACCCAAGACCCAGGAGAAACGATGACCCGCCCGTTCCACCACGCTCGTCTCGCGGTCACCCTCGCTGCCGCCGCACTCCTCACCGTGGCGTTCGCACTCGCTCCCCACCCGGCGCGGGCTCAAGCCTCGGTGGTGAAGCTCGCCACGCTCGTTCCAGAGGGCTCGGTGTGGGACAAGGCGCTCCGCGACATGGGCGCGGAATGGTCCAGCACCACGCAGGGTCGCGTCTCGCTCAGGGTGTATCCCGGTGGCGTCGCGGGCGATGAGCCAGACGTAGTGCGCAAGATGCGCATCGGCCAACTCCAGGCCGCCGCCATCACGACGGCGGGGCTCGCCTCCATCGATCCGTCGTTCAACGTCTTCAACGTGCCCATGTTCTTCACGTCGTATCCCGAGCTCTACGCCACGCTCGACAAACTCGAGCCCGTGCTGCGCCAGCGGCTAGACGCGAAGGGTTTCGTGCTGCTGTCGTGGGGGCACGGAGGCTGGGTCTACTTCTTCACCAAGCAGCCGATCTCGGATGTCACGGGCCTTCGCAAGTCCAAGATGTTCATCTGGGCCGGCGACGACCGGATGGTGGGCGTGTGGAAGGCGAGGGGCTTCAACCCCGTGCCGCTCGCGGCCACCGACATCATGACCGGACTGCAGACCGGTATGATCGACGCGTATCCCACCACGCCGCTGCTGGGCCTGACGTTGCAGTGGTATCGGCAGACCCCGAACATGGTGGGCATGGGCATGGCGCCGCTGGTCGGCGGCCTGGTCATGAGCAAGACCGCGTGGGCCAGGCTGCCCGAGGCCGATCGCGCCAAGGTGCAGTCCGCGTGCGACCGGATGGAGAAGCGCCTCGAAGTGGACGTGCCACGCCAGGACACGACCGCGGTGGGCGAGATGCAGAAGCGCGGCCTGCACGTGAACCTGGTCACCGGATCGAACGCCGTGGAGTTCCGCCAGGTGGCAGAGGAGTTCGCCTCCTCGCTCGCGGGTATCCGCATCCCGCCCGACGTGCTGGCGCTGGCGCGGAAGGAGCGCGACGCGTTCCGCGCCCGCGCCGCGAAGTAGCGCGCGGAAGCCAGCACACCTGTCGCGTGGAAGGGCCGGGCTCTACGCCCGGCCCTTCGTGCGTCCCGTGAAACCTACGACGCCATCTGCCTCGGAGCGGGCCGCGCCTCGCGCGGGCCGCCGGTGACGTGGTTCCAGTACGCCGTGCTCGTGAGCTGGCCGAAGCGCAGGTGCTCGGTCACCGAGTGCAGTCCGAACGCGACGCCCGCGGCAGTCGTCAGCCCCGCGAGGAGTTCGCCCTGCCCCGCGTCCTTCGCGTAGAGCCACGAGAACACCACGGCGAGCAGGGCGACGAGCTGTCCGAGCGCGAGCGGCACCGCGTCGTGGCCGTGGTCTGTCGCGGGCTGCGACTGGATCTGCGCCCGCCGCGTGAACCACGAGGCGCTTCCGCGATCGGTCTCGAACGTCTCCTGCACGTAGCCCTCGAGGAGCATCGTCTCGCGGCGCGCGCTCAGCGTGGTGTAGTAGCCGCACGCGGCACACAACACCGCCGGCAGCAGGAATCCGGGATTGTGCCCGGACACGGCGCTCGCGACCAGCACCGCGGACGTGAGCACGGCAGCCGTCCAGCAGACGCTCGACAGGCGCGCGATGTCACGCAGGCGCGCCATGAGCGCGGTGTATTCCAGTTCACGGATCGATGGGCTTCCCAGCATGGGCACCTCGCTTGCAGCGAACAGGGGGACGGTCCCGGCCCTCGGGACCACCCAAGGCATCGGCGCACCCGCGCCCGGAGTTGAGCCCGGCACGGTGGGCGCGCGGGCGTTGCCGCCCGCGAGATGCGGTGCGAGAGTGCGCGCTCGCTCGGATCCTCGCCGTTTCCCGGAGGCCCTCCCCATGCGCTTTCCGTCGCGTCCCCTTGGCCTGGTGAGCGTGCTCGGCGCGCTCTCGCTCGCTGCTTCGGCGCTCGCTGCCACGCCTGCCGGCACGCTCGGCTACTACCGCTTCCCCTCCGTGCGCGGGAACACGGTCGTGTTCACCGCCGAGGGCGATCTGTGGAGCGTGCCCCTGGAGGGCGGACTCGCACGCCGGCTCACGTCGCACCTGGGCGAGGAGACTCGCGCGGCGCTCTCGCCGGACGGCCAGCAGGTGGCGTTCACCGCCACGTACGACGGACCGACCGAGGCCTACGTCATGCCGCTGGCCGGGGGCGTGCCGCGGCGGCTCACGTGGGACGGGCTCCGCGCCTACGTCGTGGGCTGGACGCCG
>JAHFBX010000328.1 GCA_023249815.1 Candidatus Eiseniibacteriota bacterium | reverse complement strand
CGCCAGCGAGCGCGCACTGTACCGCGATTGGCCGGGGCTCGCCCGCCGGCGCGAGCGCCCACGCCAGCGACACGCCGAGCACCGCGCAGCCGAGCAGGGCGAGCCAGCGCATGGTGGCCTCGATGCGCTCGCGGAACGCGTTGGACAGCGCGGCGGGGCCTGCCACGTAGCCCCAGCGGATGCCGCCGAAGCGAAGCACGAGATGCGGCACCGCGTACACGCTCCACAGCGCCACCGCGCCCCACGCCTGCTGCGGGACGATCATCGCGAGCAGCACGCCGAGCGCTGCCGCGAATGGGCGCAGCGTGAACCAGAACAGCCGGTCGCCGATCGCGGCGAGCGTGGAGCCGAGCGCCGATTTCAAGCGCGCCATGCTCGCCGCGTCGCCGCCCGTGCCCTCGGCGCGCTCCTCCTCGAGCTGCGCGGCAGCGCCGAGCGCGATCGAGGCGAGTGTGGGCTGCGTGTTGAAGAACGCGGTGTGCTCGGCCAGGCGCTCGAGCCGCTCCGCTCGCCCGGGGTAGAGCCGGCGGAGTGCAGGCGCCAGCGCGTGCGCCCAGCCCAGCCCCTGCTGGCGCTCGAAGTTCCACGCCGCCTGGAGCAGGTTCGCGCGCAGTCCCATCGCGAACAACGTGGCGTTGCTCAGTCGCCGGCTCACGGCGAGCCCGCCACGATCACGAGCCACGCCGCCACGAGCGCGGCCGCGAACACGCCGGCGCGCTCGAGCCGGCGCTGGACGAACGCGTGCAGCAGCTGCGCGAAGCCGAAGCCGAGCCACAGCGGCTGCAGCAGGTGCCATGCGCCGGCGAGCCGCAGGGATTCCCGTTCGACGAACGGCGCTCCCCAGCGGGCGACCACGAGCCACGCGACGCAGGTGACGAGCCCGACCGCGAACGCGAGCGCAACCGCGGCGCCCTGCGCCTGCCCCAACGCGCGCTCGTTTCCGGCGCGCAGCGAGGCCTCGCACCAGCGCGCGAGCCCCTCGTTGTGGCGCCGCTGCCAGCGCAGCACGGGCACGCTCAGCGAGGCCGCGGTGAGCCCGAACATCACGCCCACCAGCGATGCGGCCTGGCGCACATGCTCGAACGGCGCCTGCGACGCCAGGTAGAGCGCCACGCCCGTGCCCACGACGCCGCCGACGGCGTAGTCCTCGGGCGTGCGTGCACCGATCGGCAGCGTGCTCGCCGCGAGGATCTGCAGCACCGTGCCCACGGCGAGCGCGGTGGTCCAGTCCCCCCACAGCACGCCGAGCGCGGTGGCGACGACGAGCGGCTGCGACGCCAGCGTCTGCGCCACGGGCGTGGCGTCGAGCGCGGCGAGGCCGCCGGCGATCATGGTCCCGAGCAACGGCCCCTTCATGCGGTGAGCGCGGCGTCGATCGATGCCAGCGGCCGGGCCTCCGAGGCCGGCACGTCCTGGACGCCGAGCGTGGCGCCGCGCTCGAGCAGCGCGCGCGCGTCGGCGCGGTCGGCGGCGTCCAGGTAGACGTAGTCGTTCACCTTGGCCTTGCCGGGCGCGTAGTGGAGCCCGCCCACGTTCCACTCACGCGCCGCCACACCCGCCTCGAGCAGGCGTCGCGCGGTGGCGAGGTCGCGAACGAGCAGGAACGCGCTGCCCGGCGCCTCCGCCTCGGCGGCATACGCCGCAGCCGCTTCGGCCACGCTGGCGACGCGCACGTCCACGCCCGGGGCGGATTCGCGGAACAGCTCACGCTCCCACTCGCTCGCGGCCACGCCATCGTCCACGACCCAGATGCGCGCGGGATCGAGGCGCGCGCCCCACGCCACGAGCACCTGGCCATGGATCAATCGGTCGTCGATCCGGTGCAGAACCCAGCTCATGCGGGGACGCCGCGCTGGACGCGGATGCTGTCCCGTCCCTTCTGCTGCAGGCGCTCCGCCAGCTCGCCCACCGTGAGCCGGTCGCGATTGTGGAGGTAGTCGAGCAGCAGCGGCAGGTTCACGCCCGTCACGATGACCACCTCGCCGTGCCGGCGCGCCGCCGACGCTCCACACGTATGACAAGAGCCGCCCCAGAAATCGGTGAGCAGCAGCCCGCCCGAAGGCCAGCTCTCGACGCTCGACTCGATCGCGTCCTCGAGGTCGACGCGGGACAGCCCCTCGTTGGAGAGCAGTGTCACCCCCTCGATGCGGCCGACGACGCTCTCGGCCGCGCGCACCAGCGCCTGGCCCAGGTCGGCGTGCGTGACGATGAGCGCCGGCACTCGTGAGGCCGGCGCGGTCGCTTCGGGCTCGGGCGCGCTCATTCGGTGTCTTCCCGCACCCAGGCCTTGGTCGCGCTCTTGCGCTTCATGACCTCGAGCATGTGCTGGTTCAGCTTCTCGGCCGGCGAGTAGCCCCCGTAGACCTTGACCAGGTAGTGGAGCGCGATGACCTCGCCGATCACGGTGATGTTCTTGCCAGGCGTGATCGGCACCTGCACGAGCGGCACTTCCACGCCGAGGATGTCGGTCTTCTTCTCGTCGAGCCCGATGCGCTCATACTCCTCGTCGTCCGACCAGTTGCGCAGGTTCACCTCGACCTCGACGCGCTTCTGCAGCCGGATCGAGCGGATGCCGAAGATGGACTGCACGTCGATGATGCCGAGCCCGCGGATCTCCATGTGGTGCCGGAGCAGCTGGTTGCCCGTGCCGATCAACACGTCGCCGTGCCGTCGCGTGATGGTGACGACGTCATCGGCGACCAGCCGGTGGCCGCGTTCGACCAGGTCGAGCGCGGTCTCGGACTTGCCGATGGCGCTGCGCCCGGTGAACAGCAGGCCGCAGCCGTACACGTCCACGAGCGAGCCGTGCACCGTGGTCGTGGGGGCGAACATGTGGTCCAGGTACGCCGTGAGCGAGTGGATGAATGGCGTCGTGCTCATCGGCGTGCGCAGCAGCGGCACCTGCGTCTCGTTCGCGCGCTTGAGCAGGTAGGGCGGCACTTCGAGGCCCTTGCACACGATGATCACCGGCATGGTGAACTGGAACAGCCGGTCGATCGCGTCGCGCACGAGCTGCGGCGAGAGCGTCGCCAGATAGGTCAGTTCGGTCTGAGCGAGGATCTGGATGCGCTCGGGCAGGAAGTTCTCGACAAATCCCATAAGCGCCATGCCGGGCCGGTTGATGTCGCTCAGCGTGATGTCGCAGCGTGACGCGAGCGATTCGGACACGAGCTCGAGCTGCAATTCCTCGCGCTGGTCCTCGTACAGTCGGGCGATACTCAGCGAGCGCACGCGGGCCTCACGACTCGTCGTCCGCGGCGCCCGCCATGTCGTCCATGGGTTCGGGCGGTGGCAGGCCGTTGCCGCGAACGGCGCGCCTCGGCTCGATCACGCGCCGCTTCTTGCCGCGGCGTACGCGCTCCTCGAGCCGGTCCGACGCCAGCTCGATGGCCGCGCGCGCGTCGGCGTGGGACTCCGTGATGACGACGTCCTGCTGGTGGGCGCGCAGCGTGATCTCGGCGGTATGGAGCTTCCGCTCCTGGGTCACGATGAGCCGCACCTCGCGAATGTCGCCATCGTAGCGGGCGAGCTTCTCCAGGCGCTGCTGGGCGAACGCCAGGACATCGG
>JAHFBX010000327.1 GCA_023249815.1 Candidatus Eiseniibacteriota bacterium | reverse complement strand
TTGTCACCAAGGACGTCGATGCGCCCGATCCCGCAAGGCGCGACGACGAAGTCGTATCAAGAAGATACGTCGAGGAGGAGCAACGCGGCAGGGCGGGTGCAGCGGCGTCCGACTGACAAGCGACCCCTGGGACGTGACACTAGAGCTTCGCGAGCAACGCCCCGAGCAACCGTGCCGCCTTCGCCCGATGCGAGATGACGTTCTTCTCCGCATCGGTGAGCTCGGCAACCGTGCGCGTCTCGCCGGCCGGCATGAACACGGGGTCGTAGCCGAACCCGTTCTCGCCGCGCGGAACCTCGGTGATGACGCCTTGGAGCGCGCCGTCCGCGGACAGCTCCACGCCGTCGGGCCACGCCACGGCGCACACGGTGCGAAAGCGCGCGCCGCGACGCTCCGGCGGCACACCGTTCAACTCGCGCAGCAGTTTCGCCACGTTCGACGCGTACGTGGCGTCCGGGCCGCTGTAGCGCGCGGCATGCACGCCCGGTGCACCGTTGATCGCGTCCACCTCGAGACCGGTGTCGTCGGCGATCGCGGGCAGGCCGGTGAGCAGAACTGCGGCACGCGCCTTGAGCCGAGCGTTCTCGAGCAGCGTGGCGCCGTGCTCCTCGGGCGGCGTCGCCCCCGGCCAGTCCGCGAGCGGCACCAACGTCACACCCGGCAGCGCGAGCAGCGCGTGCAGCTCGGCCGCCTTGTGGCGGTTGAACGTGGCGACGACGAAACGCCGCGCTTCGGTGGCCGAAGCCATCGCGGGCGGCGTGTCGGCTCTGGGCTCCGTCACTCGGGCAGCAGTCCCGAGCCGGCGAGGAGCTTCCGCTGGACGCGCGTGATGCGCTGGATGCCCGAACGCGCCAGCCGTATGAGCGAGCGCATCTCGGCCTCGTCGAACGTGGTGCGCTCGCCGGTGCCCTGCACCTCGATGAACCGACCTTTGCCGGTCATGACCACATTCATGTCCACGTCCGCGCCCGAGTCCTCGACGTAGTCCAGGTCGAGGCACGGTGTGCCGCCCACCACGCCGACGGAGATGGCGGCCACCGAGTCATGGAGCGGCGGCCGGGCGAGCTGGTTCTTGTTCGAGAGCCACACGAATGCGTCGTGGAGCGCCACCGGGGCGCCGTTGATGGCGGCGGTGCGCGTGCCGCCGTCCGCCTCGAGCACGTCGCAGTCGAGCGTGATGGTGCGCTCGCCGAACGCGGTCAGGTCGGTGACCGCGCGCAGCGAGCGCCCGATCAGCCGCTGGATCTCCTGCGCGCGGCCGCCGGTCTGGCTCGCGCGCGACGTGCGCTCGCCGGTCGCGCGCGGCAGCATGGCGTATTCCGCGGTGACCCAGCCCTTGCCCTGGTTCCGGAGCCACCCCGGCACGCGGTCCTCGACGCTCGCCGTGCACAACACACGCGTGCGCCCCATGTGGACGATCGCCGAGCCCTCGGCGTGCGATGACACGCCGCGCTCCACCTTGAGCGAGCGGAGTTGTTTGGGCCCGCGGCCGTCGGGACGTTTCGGCAGCGCCGCATCGGGGGTGCGGGACTCGTGTTCGCGGATCGCGGCGGGCTTGCGGGTCACGGGGTCTCTCCGGATGGAATGGAAGGCTCTGACTTGTGCGAGCGCTCGAACCAGGGCAGGTCGGTCTGGTCCACCACGCTCACCTTGGGGAGCGCGCGGCCCAGGAACGACTCGGCGACGCGCGCGAAACTCCGCCGCCTCGGCTCGTCGCTCAGGAAGAAGTGATGACGAGGCTCGCCAGCGCTCGCTGGCACCAGCAGGCCGCGCGCCGACAGCAGTTCGGAGGTGGCGAGCGCCGCCTCGGCACCGGAATCCACGAGCCGCACGCTCGCTCCCATGGCCTCGCGCAGGAGTGGCGCCAGCAGCGGGTAGTGCGTGCAGCCGAGGATCAGGCTGTCGAGGTCGGCCGCTCGCAACTCCGCGAGGTACTCCTCGGCGACGAGCCGCGTGACGTTGTGGTCGAGCCAGCCCTCCTCGACGAGCGGCACGAACAGCGGGCAAGCGCGCTGCTGCACGACGGCGCGCGGGGCGAGCCGCGCGATCGCGTCGGCGTAAGCATTGCTCCCCACGGTGGCGAGCGTGCCCACCACACCGATGCGGCCGCGTGGGCTCGCGGCCACGGCGGCCTTCGCGGCGGGCTCGATGACGCCGATCACCGGCACGTCGTAACGATCGCGCAAGGTGTCCAGCGCATGGCTCGACGCGGTGTTGCACGCCACGACGATGCACTTGACGTGTTGCCGTGCCAGGAACGACGCGATCTCGAGCGAGAACCGGGTGACGGTCTCCTTCGACTTGTTGCCGTAAGGCAGGCGCGCGGTGTCGCCGAAGTACACCACGGACTCGCACGGCAGCCGCGCGAACAGCTCGCGCACCGTGGTGAGTCCGCCGATGCCGGAGTCGAACACTCCGATCGGGCGTGGATCGCGGGTCAGGGGCACGTCTCGCTCCAGGTCAGGGCCAGTCCTCGGGATCCAGTGGTTGGTCGAGCGGGAAGTGGCCGCCCAGCGTGGGCAGTGCCGCTCCACCGCATACGAGTCGGATGCGGTTCGCCTCGGGCACGTTCGCTGCGAGCGTGCGCACCAGCGAACCGATCGCCAGCTCCTCCGCGCGCGGTCCGCCCCGGAAACCTTGCCGGAACGGGAGTGAAAGGTCGAGCGTCAGGAGCCCGGTGTCGTCCAGGTAGGCGTGCAGCAACTCGGTACCCCCGGGGAGCGTACGCACACCGCCCTGCCGCGGGCCCTGCTCCAGCGCAGCCACGAGCGCCTGCACGCGCGCGTGCAGTTCGCTCTGCTCGGTGAGCTCGCGCGTCTCGCCCGAGAGGCTGTCGCCGTCCGGGCTCGCGAACCACAGGCTGGCCGAGCGGAGCGACGTGCCGGTGGAGTCGCTCGGCGCCACGACCAGGCCGTCCGCCGGGCCGCGGTCGAACCAGGCGCGCAGTGCGAGCCCCATGCCGACCAGGACGATGAGCACCATGATCCAGCGTCGCATGCCGCTCACTCGTTCCGCTGCCACGCCAGCACGCCGTCGGCGATGGCGATGGCGAGCGCGCGCCGGCCGGCCGGAGAGACGAGCCGTGCGCGCTCCTCGGGATTGGTGAGCACGCCGCACTCCAGGAGCACGCCCGGGGATTGCACACCCACGAGGGCGAGCGGCAGGCGCTCGCGCACGCTCGAAGGTCCGAAGCCCGCGCGTTCGAGCGCCGTGGTGATGCTCTCGGCGAGGCCGCGGCTCTCCACGGCGCGCTCGACCGCGACGTCGCGCCATGGCAGCAGCGCCACGAGCCCCGCGGCACGCGCGGCGGCACCGGCGCCGGTGGCGCGCGTGGCCGGAGGGCACCACGCCACCGTGCCGCGCGCCGCACTGCTCGCGAACGAGCCGAAGTGAAGCGACAGCACGGCGTCGGCGCGCTCGTGGTTCGCGGCCTCGGCGCGTTCCTCCTGTCTCATCGCGTGGTCGTCACGCCGGGTGAGCACGACGTGCACGTGCGCGCGACGCTGGAGCTCCTCCGCCACGTTCAGCGCGAGCTCGAGCGCGAGCGTCTTCTCATCCGCACCCTCGGTCGTCACACCGGC
>JAHFBX010000056.1 GCA_023249815.1 Candidatus Eiseniibacteriota bacterium | reverse complement strand
CTCGCCCTAGGCCTGCGTTCGAACGGACGCGAGGTGCTGGCGCGCACGCTGTCGGTGGAGACCGTGGCGCAGCGCGTGTTGGCGGTGTACGAGCAGGCGCGCGCGCGGTTCGCGGCGCGGCACCGGAAGCCCCGGCCGGCCGCCGCGCATCCGGCGAACGAGCAGAGCTCCTAGCCATGTGCGGCATCGCCGGGTGGTACGCGCGTGGGGGCAGGCCGGTCAGCGAAGACCAACTGCGCGCCATGTGCGACACCATCGTCCACCGCGGGCCCGACGACCAGGGGCTGCTCGCCGAGGGTGACTTCGGCTTCGGCATGCGCCGGCTCGCGATCGTCGACGTGGCCGGCGGCCACCAGCCCATGCTGAGCGAGGACGGCCGCTACGCCATCACGTTCAATGGCGAGATCTTCAATCACCCGGCGCTGCGTTCGGAGCTCGAGGGCCTGGGTCACCGCTACCGCACGAACTCCGACACCGAGAGCATCCTGCGCGGCTTCCAGCAGTGGGGCCCGGGCGTGTGGGCGCGGCTCGAGGGTATGTTCGGCGTGGCGCTGTGGGACCGGCATGCGCGCACGCTCCACTTGGCGCGCGACCCGCTCGGCATCAAGCCGATCCACCTGTCGTTCCAGAACGGCGGGCTCGCGTGGGCCTCGGAGATCAAGGCGCTGGTCCCGGTGCCCGGGCTCCGGTTCACGCCCGACGCGCACGCCATGGACCAGTACTTCGCGTTCGGTCACGTCCTGGCGCCGCGCACGATCTACACCGAGGTCACCAAGCTCGAACCGGGCTCTTCGCTGGAGCTCAAGCCCGAGGGCGAGCCGCGCGTGACGCGTTTCTGGCGGTTCGCATACCGGCCGGCACCGGCAGCGCGCGAGTCGGAATGGATCGAACGGTTCCGCGACACGTTCACGCAATGCGTACGGCGCCACCTCCAGAGCGACGTCCCGCTCGGCGCGTTCCTCTCCGGAGGCGTGGACTCCTCGGCGGTCGTGGCGGCGATGCAGCGCGTCATGGACGAGCCCGTGCGCACGTTCACGATCGGCTTCTCGGACGCCGAGCACGACGAGACCCCCTACGCGCGCCGGGTCGCCGAGCACCTCCACTGCCGCCACACCGAGCGCCGCGTCGAGCTGGACGACGCGGCCACCATCCTGCCGCGGCTGGCGTCCGCCTACGACGAGCCGTTCGCCGACCCCTCGGCGATCCCCACCTGGTATGTCTCGCGGCTCGCCCGTGAGCAGGTCACGGTGGCGATGAGCGGCGACGGCGGCGACGAGCTGTTCGCAGGCTACGAGCGTCACTGGAATGAACGGCTGATCGCGACGCGCCGGCCGCTGTTCGCGCTGGCCGGCGTGCTGGCGACGCTGCCGCCGCTGCCGATCGCGCGCTGGAACTACCTCCGCCAGCGCCTCGCCAAGATCACCGCCGACGCGCGGCTGCCGGGTACGTTCCAGCGGTTCTTCAGCAAGTACCAGCTCGCGCCGCGCGCGGTGCGGGCCGCGCTCTACCGGCCGGAGTTCAGCGCTCGGCTCGAGGCCGGCGACGAGCTCGACCGCCTCGCGGCGGCGTACTTCCCGGCGCCCGTGTCGAGCGACCCAGTCGAGAACCTGCTCTACGCCGACACGGTGGTGCGCCTTCCGGACGACATGCTCACCAAGGTGGACCGCGCCAGCATGCAACACTCGCTCGAGGTGCGTGTGCCGTTCCTGTCCCACGCGTTCGTGGAGTTCGCGGCCACCGTGCCGGTGGAGTTGAAGCTTCGCGGCTCGACGGGCAAGTACCTCGTGCGCCGGGCCGTGGAGCCGTGGCTGCCGCCCGGCATCCTCGACCGGCCGAAGCAGGGCTTCGCCGTGCCGCTCGCGCGCTGGGTGCGTGGCGACCTCGGCGCCTACGCCGAACGCGTGTGGCGCGAGTCGGGCGCCGACGACGCGGGCGCGCTCGAGCCGCGCGCGGTGGCGGCGCTGTTCGAGGAACACCGCGCCGGCCGCGCCGACCGCTCCCAGATGCTCTACGCGCTGGCGATGTTCGCGCTGTGGTGGAACGGCCGGCCGCGCTGACGCCAGCTCAGCGCTCGTGGAACGCCCGGTTCGGCTGGCCGTGTTCCCACGGCCGGTATTCCAACGCGAAGCGGATGCGCCCGCCGAGCGGAGGGTGCGTGTAGAGCAGCAGCTTCACCCAGCCCGCGGGCTCCGGATCGCTGCGGTTGCCTCGTGCCATCGCCAGGAACGAGCGCGCCCCGGCGTCGTTGTCGTGCGTCAGCTCCAGCGCGTAGACGTCGGCCTCGTGCTCGATGCGGCGTGAGACGGCGTTCGTGATGGGTGCGCCGAGCCAGCTCACCAGGCTCAGCATGGCGAACAGGAGCGGCATCGCGGCCATGTCGCTCGCCTGGCGCACGCGCCAGCGCTCGCCGAACACGCGCAGCGCGGCGCGCACGAGCCACGACACCAGCCAGAACGCCGCGAACGCCCCGGCGGAGGTCAAGAGCACGCCCTTCCACACGTGCTGCAGCACGTAGTGGCCCATCTCGTGGCCCATCACGAACAGGATCTCGTCGTGCGCGAGCCCGCGGAGCGTGGTGTCCCACAGCACGATGCGCTGCGACGCCCCGAAGCCGCTCACGTACGCGTTCACCTTGGTCGTGCGCTCGCTCATGTCCACTTCGTACACGTTTCGGGCGGGCACGTGCGCGCGCGCGCCCAGCGCGAGGATCTGGTCGCGAAGCTCGATGTCGTGAAGCGGCGTGAACTTGTTGAACAGCGGGTCGAACACGAGCGGCTGCAGCACGACGCTCGCCAGCATCACGGGAAGCGTGCCGATCGCGAGCCACAGCCACCAGCGCCGCGGGCTCGATTCCACGGCGTGCCAAGCGAGTGCCAGCACCGGCACCACGCCCACGGCCACGACCTGGAACGCGAGCGACTTGACCTGGTCCAGGAACCACGCACCCGCCGTCTGCGTCATGAAGCCGAAGCGTTTCTCGAGCGCGTAGCCCTCGAGCCAGGTGAGCGGGAACAGCACCACGAACATGACCAGCATGTAGAGCGTGAAGAACACGAGCACGCGCGCCCAGCGGCCTCGCGCTCGCGCGAGCGCCAGGTCGCGAAAGCGCTGCGAGAGCCCGGTGAACAGGAGCAGCACGCCAGCGAGCACGCCGAGCAGCGGCGACACCAGGTAGTACGTGACGCGCAGCCGCTGGTATTCGCGGTTCTCGGCTGTGAAGCCCGCGCGCGCCTCGGCGAGGACGTCACGCGGCAGCGGCACCTCCTGAATCGAGATGGCCAGCGTGTCGTGCGCCGCTGCCGGTGCCGGCGCCCTTACCGCGGCCGCCGAGGCCGGGCACGCGAGAAGCGCGATCAGAACCAACAGGAACGACGAGACGGCGGCGAGTCTCAAGGATCCTCCGGGAGCGTGGTGCGCGGGAACGCGCATGGTGCCGGAGCGGGGCGCGCGCGCAAAATCGACGAGGGGCTGACCGTGGCCAGCCCCTCGAGTCGCGCATCGAAGCGGGTCAGGGGCTCGCTCCGACGCTCTCCCGGTCATCCGACGGGCTCGTCGGATGCGGGCGCCACCGCGCAACTGAAGGGCCCGCGCGGCGGCAGCCCAGCGATGATTGTGGGGCAGGTCACCGCTCAGACCAAGCGATTTCCTCGACGAGACTCCACTCTCTTCGCTCGCGGGCGCGAGGCTCCGCCGCGACTGGCCGATCCGCCTCTAGCGAAGCACCAGCACGCGTTTCGACACGGAGCTCCGGGCGCCCCGGACACTGGCCAGGTAGACCCCGGGAGCCACGCGCCGGCCGGCCGAATCCCGCAGGTCCCAGCTCACGTCACCCGCGCCAGGCGCTGTCGCGGTGAGTGTCCACTCGCGGATGCGGCGGCCGGAGACGTCGAGGATCTCAAGTCGCACCTCCCCAGCCTCGGGGGTGGACCAGGCGAGTCGGACCGGCTCGCGGGTGGGGTTCGGGAACGGTGGCGCCAGTGAGAGGAGGGGCCGCGGGGCGTTCACTCCCGCCACCTGTCCTGTAGCGGCATCGAACGTGATGCCCTGGGGCGGCAGCGTGCAGGTGATGGACCCGCCCAGCTGCACATCCGTGGTGCAGGAGAACACCCGGATCCCGGGCGAACCGAAACTGGAGTTGCACACCCACACCTCACTGCCGTCAGGGGTCACCTCCGCGTCCGCGAGCGAGAACCCGCCCGGGCTGTAGAGGGTCGCCAAGCGCCGGCCGGTCACCGGCGACCAGCGGATGAGCCGGGTGTTGAACGCGGCGTCGGACACGATCGCGTACGCGCGCGCGTCGTCATGCCACGCGAGGTCCAGGACGTCGCCTCCGAGCGAGTCTTCGGACGCCGCCACACCATCCGCGACGAGCAAGGCGGGGTCCACGCGCACGATGCCGCCATCCAGCTGCCCGTAGAACCCGGCGCAGCCCAGGTAGAGCCGCGTGCGCGGCGCGTCGAATACGAACGGCGTCACCGGGTTCGCCCGCGGCAGCAGGATGCCCTGGACACCGGAGCTCGCCGCATCGCAGTCCACGAGGAGGTCGGTGCGCGTGTCCACCACGGCCACGAGCGACGAGTCCGTGGGCTGGAAGCCGGCGTTGCGGTTCACGCGTTGGAGCGACACGAACAGCAGCGGTCCGACCATTTCAAGGTGATCCATCTCCGGCACGCCGTCCGCGTCGGCCAGCCCGGCGAGCGACACGGTCCCGGTGTGGGTACCGGTCGTGGGATCCACGATCCACAGGTCGGTGGACTCGTAGCGCGTCACGTACGCGTGGGTCGGCGATGCGAACGCGATGTCGTAGGGATTGGAGCCGTTCCCCACCGTGAACTGCTTGATGAGCGCGTACGTCGTGCCGTTCAGCACCTGGATGTTGTCGGCGCCGAAGCGGTTGATCACGTAGACGCGACCGTCGTACCAGCGCACGCGAGCGTCGGAGTGGACGGACGCCACGTTGCATGTGGCCTGCTTGGTCGCGGCGTTGACACTGCCGCACGAGCCGGTGGAGAAGTCCGACTCCACGACGTAGGCGCGCGCCGCGAGTGCCACGGGCACGGCGGCGAGGCTTGCGGCGAGCGAAAGTGTGACCAGCGCGACGGCGGTGCAGAGCGGGCGGGGCAAGGTGTCCTCCGGAAGGATGCGAGGCGGATGTCGAGCGATGGATGCGTCACGGGATGCAGGGCGTGTCCGGCGGGCCGGCGCGCTGGCGTGTTCAAGGCTGCCTCTCCCCCAGGTCGAGCGAGAGCGACGCGAGCAGCATGCGACCCGGGAGCGGGAAGCCGGCGACGTCTTCTGCCAGCCGGTCGCCGAGGTTGCGTCCTTCGGCGAGCAGGCCGACGCGGCCGAAGCGCCGGCCGAGCGATGCGCCAACCAGCGTGCGTGATGGCGCACGCGTGAAGTTCGCGCGATCGAGATACGTGTCGCCGAGGTACTCGAGTTCGGCGCCCGCAGTCCAACCGCGCGCGGCCCACGCCATGCGCGCGTACGACTGGCGCTCGGCGCGCTGCGGAAGGCGGCGGCCCTGGTAGAACGAGATGCCGCTCCGGTCGGTGGCCGAGAGCCAGGCTGTCGAAGCCGAGAGCTCGAGCGCGCGCCACGAGGCGCGGAGCGACGCCTCCTCACCGAACAGCCTGGCGCGGCCGACGTTGACGGGGCGCGCCCCGCGCGGCGAGCTTCGCTCGTAGAGCATGAGGTCGCGTGCGTGCGTTGCGTGATGCGACCAGTCGGCGGTGCACTGGACGTCCGCCCAGCGCGCGGTCCATGCCACGCCGGCGTCCCAGCTTTCGGCATGCTCGGGGACGAGCGTCGGATTCCCCGTCACCGCGCCATCGATCCCGAACAGCTCGTCGAAGTCGGGAGCACGGCTCGACCGTGACCAGTTGCCCTTGAGCTCCACGCCGAAGCCGAGCCGCGCGCGCGCGCCGAGCTGCGGCGCATCGAGCGTGCGATCGGTGTCGCGAACGCGCGCGACACCCGTCGAGCGCGTATCGCGGACGGACTCCTCCTGCCGATCCCAGCGCCGCGCCGCGGTCAGTAGCCAGCGGCCCTCGGCCCCGCCGAGCCGCGTGTCGACCCACGCCGAGCGCGTGTCGCGGTGACTCGGCGGCGGATCGGGGAGCCCCGCCGTGGGCGCGGCGGGCCGGGCGCCCTCGGCGCGCAACGACGCGCCGCTCTCGAGCGCGAACCACGACCACTGCGACGGGCTCGCGGCTTCCAGCGACACGGTGGCTTCGTCGAATCGTTCGTGCGTGTCCACGCGCCCAACACCCAGCTCGCCGGCGGTGTCGCGCAGGCCGCTCCGCTCGCGCGAAGCGTGCATGCGCGCCACAACAGACGGTGCGCGAGGCGAGGGACGAGCGTGCGTCTCACTCGACGCCAGCCAGTGTTCGCTCGCGTAGCGCGCCGTCAGCGCATGCGTCGCGCCGAGGCCGGGTACCCCCTGCCCGCGCCGGAAGAACTCGATGTGGGCCGAGCTCTGCAGCCGATCGCTCGGCGCCCACGCGCCCCGCGCGAGCGCGGTGCCGGCGTCGAATCGCGCGTTCACGCGGGACACCATCTCGTCGTCTCCTGGTTCGAGCGGCGTGCCATTGTCGTCCAGGTAGCGATAGTCACCCTCACTCCCCTGCCAGCCACCATGCGCGAGCCACGACCACGCGCGGTGACGATCGGCATAGGTCGCCTGCGCCTCGGACGTGCCAAACGAACCGGTGGCGAGCCGCAGCTCGCGCACGCCCCCACTCGTGCGCGTGAGCAGGTTCACGGCGCCGCCCGGCGTGGGCGAGGCGAGCGACGCGGGCGAGGCGCCTCGGTAGACCTCGATGGCCTCGATCGCCGTGGCGGGGATCCCCGAGAGATCCACGACGCCGTGCGTCGCTGACGTGAGCGGCACGCCATCGAGTAGCACGGTGACGTGCCCCGGCGGCGCGCCGCGCAGCGACATGGTGGAGAACGCACCCATGCCGCCGTACTGCGTCACGCGCAGCCCTGCGGCCTCCACGAGTGCTTCGGGAAGCGAAGCCACCGCGCGATCGCCACGGCTCGCGAGCAGCGTGGTGACGAATGCCGTGGGCGCACGGCGGCGAGCGCGCTCGAGCAGGGCGTCCACTCGCACGGGCGGCAGCGTCACCACTGGGGCGGGAAGGTCTGGCGTACGCGACACGGCGTGATGCGAGGTGTCGGACTCATCGGCGACCGCCCCCGAGTCGGGGAGCGAAGCCAAGGTGTCGCGCACGCGCAGATGCGACGCGGCCGGGGCCGCGAAAGTGAGTAGGAGTGCCGTCAGGGTCTCGATCATGGCGTCCTTCGCGCCTGAATCGAATGGCCCCGACGCGAAGAGCCTCGCACCGGAGCCGCCAACGGCTGTCCCAGCGCGCCTGTCACTCGAGGCGTCGGGTGCTTGGCTCCCGGGCAGGTTTCCTGACTGAGGGTTCGCCTTCGGATCCGCCGCGATTCATGGCGTCTCTTCCGGCAGCGCATCCGCCTTCCCGGATCGGATCCGGTGGCGATCGGAGGCGCCCACCCATCACAGTGGCGGGACCGCGCGGGATTCTCACCCGCTTCCCTTTTCCCCCGCATCGTGCGGGGCACCCAAGAGATGTCGCGCGCAAGGTGACCGATGCGCGAGCGCACGTCAACCGGATTCGCTCCGGCGAGTTCAACAGCCCTCGCGTGCCAAGTCGCGCACGCGGCCAATCGCGCTCGGGCGAACGACCTGCCGTGATGTGCTCGCGCGAAGTCTCAGATTGTGCTGTGAAGATCGTGGCGGGCATGGCGGGTGCAGTGATCGGGAGCCATGGCGAGCACCTCTGCCCCCTTCATCCCGCCGCACTGCCCGCGCGGGCCCCTCGCCGAGCCCGTGGTGGCCGACGGCTTCGAGAGCTTCGCCCATAGCCAGTACCACCCGCTCTACCTGAACCTGGTCGTGGGGGCGCGCTACTACCGGGGCGAGGTGCCGACGCGACGGTACGCCAACGAACAGCGCCACCGGCTGAAGCTCGCGGAGTGAACTTCGCTCCACGCGCACCGCGAACGGGTGCTCGAAGGCCCCGCAACAATCTTCACAGCACAAGCAAACCGTTACGAAACGGACCCTTGACGCGCTTCTGACGGGCGACCTAAGTTCCTGCCCCACCTCCTGGGACCCATGACACCCATCCATCGCCTGTTCCTGTCCTGCGTTCTCGTGGCAGTCGCGGCATCGCCAATCCGCGCCGAGGACAAGGGGACCATCACCGGCAAGGTCACCGACAAGCGGACGGGCCACGCGCTCCCGTTCGCGAACGTCGCATTGGTCGGTGTCCCGAAGGGCGGCCTGACCGACTCCGAGGGCCGCTTCTCGATTCCCGGCGTGTCGGTGGGCACGTACGAGGTGCGGGTGCAGTTCCTCGGTTACAAGGCCGACTCGCGGCCCGGGGTGGCGGTCGCGGCGGGCAAGACCGCCGTGGCGGACTTCAAGCTCGAGGAGATCGTCGTTCAGCAGGAGAAAGTGGTCGAGGTGACCGCCGAGCGCCGTCTGGTCGAGGCCAAGCAGGGTGCCACCGTGCGCAGCGTGGGCGCGAACGAGATCCGCAACCTCGCCGTGACCACCGTATCCGACGTGCTCCAGCAGCAGGCGGGCATCAGCACCGACGCCGACCAGATCCACGTCCGCGGCGGCCGCGCCGACGAGACCATGTTCGTCGTGAACGGTGTGGCGAACCGCGACCTCGTCACCGGCCAGTCCACCGCCGGCCAGCTGAACGCCCGGTCGGTGTCCGAGGTGAACGTCGCCACCGGCGCGTTCGACGTGCGCTACGGCAACGCGCTCTCGGGCGTCGTCGAGATCCGGTTGAAGGAAGGCACGGACAAGATGCAGCTCGGCATCACCACCTCGGCGGGCAGCTACGGCGGCCGCGCGTGGCAGACCGTGCTGACCGGACCCGACCCGATCTGGGTGCCTGCGCTCAACGCGGTCGGCGTCAAGGTCCCGGGAACGGTGAACAGCATCCTCGACCTCTCGGGCAGTTTGTTCGAGACGCGCTTCAGCTATCTCGGACGCGGCGACGCGAGTTTCTTCGAGAAGACCATCCTGCCGCCCTACCTGCACCCGCGGCTCACCTCGAGCTACGAGGACCGCTTCCTCGGCCACACGTTCAAGTACAACGACAGCTGGGGGCCGGCGCAGGACAACCGCTGGGCGGGGCGCTACGGGCTCTACTGGAAGCCGGACAACTCGAACAAGCTGTCGTTCAACTACTCCAAGCGCATCGCCATCGACCAGGGCTTCAGCCGCACGTTCCTCACGGCGCAAGGCGACCTCGGCGATCCGGCCTACCCGTGGCGCTGGGACCATCGCATCGGCAACGCCCAGACGTTCTTCGAGGACAACGTCCAGGGCTCGCTCGAGTGGCGGCGCACGCTGTCGCTCACCGGGTTCACGACGCTGCAGTTCTCTCGCTACTACTTCGCGCAGCGCCAGGACGTGCAGGGCAAGAACTGGGCGGATTACATCGAGCCCGACGACCGCTCGTCGTTCCCGCTCGACGACCCGCGCCGCGACGACTACTTCTACGACACGGGCGACGACAACCAGTGGGCCGACCGGCGCACGAACAGCTGGGGGCTGCAGGGCTCGCTCACCCAGCGCGTCCACCACAACGAGTTCGAGATGGGCTTCGACCACCAGTGGCAGTCCGTGCAGTACCTCACCATCGAGAACCCCTGGGTGTTCGACACCGACGGCCTCGGTCAATCGCACGACCTGTGGGAGGTACACCCGATGGTGGGTGCGTTCTACGGGCGCGACCGGCTCGAGTTCGAGGGCTTCGTCACGAACGTGGGGGTGCGCGCGGACTACTGGTTCCTCGGCAAGGAAGCCGAGCAGGCGATGGGCGACACGACGCGGCACAACATCGCGCCCACCACTCGCACGACGTTCTTCGAGGACACGCGGTCGTTCTTCGGACGCCGCGTCAAGATGCACGTGTCACCGCGCGTCATCGTGGCGCACCCGATCACCGAGCACAGCAGCTTCTTCTTCAACTACGGGCAGTTCACTCAGAATCCGTCGTACCGCTACGTCTACTCCAAGCTGAACTCGATCTCGAGCGAGTCGTTCCCGCTGCAGGGCAATCCCAACCTGAATCCGCAGGTCTCGGTGAACTACGAGGTGGGCGGCAAGCACCAGTTCCTGCCAACGGCGGCCGCGAACGTGACGTTCTTCGTGCGTGACGTCTACGACTATCCGAGCGCGACACGCGTGGATCCGCTCTCGGGCACGAACCTCGAGTCCTACTTCATCTATCTCAACGGCCACTACGCCCGCTCGAAGGGCTTCGAGATCGAACTCGAGAAGCGGCGCTCGAACTACTGGGCCGGCAAGCTGTCGTACTCCTACCAGCAAACCCGCGGCAAGAGCAGCGATCCGAACGAGGAGCGCGCGCTGCAGGAGGTGGGAGGCAGCAACGAGACGCGCCTGTCCGAGGAGTTCGTGCGGTGGAATCGTCCGAGCAAGCTCACCGCCAGCTTCGACGTACGATTCGACGACAAGGCCCCGGGCGCGCTGGGCTGGGCGAAGCGCTCGGGCCTGAACGTGTACGTGCAGGGCCAGTCCGGTCGCGCCTACACGCCGATGGACAAGCTCAACCAGAACCCGATCGGGCTGCCGAATTCGGAAAACGCTCCGGTGCAGTACCTCTGCGACATGAAGCTCAACCACTGGTTCCGCATCGGCACGCGGCGCTTCGACATCAGTCTCTCGGGCACGAATGTCTTCAGCAATCACATCTACAACCGCATCGATCCGGTGACGGGACTCGGCCGTGTTTGGGGCAAGGGACAATACGATCCCACCGTTGTCTCCGGCCTCGACGAATTCACGCGCGTGAGCCAGGTGGACGACCCGTCCAACTATGGTCCCGGCGCCCAGTGGAGGCTGCAGCTCGATGTCGACCTCTAGTCGGTCTCCGCTCGCACGGGCCGCGCTCGTCGCCCTCGCCATGCTCGCCGTTTCGAGCGCGGGCGGCGTGGCGCACGCTCAGGGTACGCTCGGCGGCCAGCGGGCCGGCACGTCGTCGGCCACGTTCCTGCGCATCGGTGTCGGTGCACGCGCCGTGGGCATGGGCGAGACGTTCGTGGCCGTGGCGAACGACCCGAGCGCCATCTACTGGAACCCGGCCGGCCTGGCGTCCCTGCAGCGGCGGGAGATCGCGATCTCGCACGTGCAGTGGCCGGCGGACGTCACCTATGAGCATCTCACGCTGATCCTGCCGTCGCGCCGGTTCGGCGGGTCGATCTGCTTCCAGCTCGGCGTGCTCTCCACCGACATCGAAGAGACCACCGAGTTCCAGCCGTTCGGCACCGGGCGGAC
>JAHFBX010000326.1 GCA_023249815.1 Candidatus Eiseniibacteriota bacterium | reverse complement strand
GCAGGCGTTCGGCCGCTGCGAGATTCCCCTGGCTGAACATCCGTACGGCGAGATTGCCGATCGCCGGCAGGTAGCGCGGATCCACGTCGATCGCCCGCCGCAGGCACGCCACAGAGCCCTTTTCGTCACCGAGCAGACCCAGCACGAGCGCCTCGGCCTTGTGTCCCTCGGCCAGGCGCGCGTAGATCTTGATGGCGCGTCGGGCCGCCTCGAGCCCGCGGCGAAGCATCGCGGGCGCGTCCGGGACCACGGACCACTGCACGAGCTGGCCGCACGCGTCGCCGACTCCGGCCCAGGCCAATGCGTATCCCGCATCCACCTCGATGGCTTGCTCGAACAAACGCAGCGCTTCACGCAACGATTCCGGCGTGTAACGTCCGTACTGCTCGCGGCCTTTCAAGTAGAGGTCATAGGCTCTGACGTCCGCTGGCCGGTCACGGCGGAGCGCCTCGGTCTCGGCCGGCGACAGCGCCACGCGCAGCGCGCCCGCGATGGACGACGCGATCTCGTCCTGCACGGCGAACACGTCGTCGAGCTTCCGGTCGTAGCGCTCGGCCCACAGGTGGAAGCCGTCCGCCTTGAGGAGCTGCGCGGTGATGCGCACGCGATCGCCGGCGCGCCGCATGCTGCCCTCGAGCACGGCGCTCACGCCCAGTTCGGCCGCGGCCTTGGGGATGTCCACCGCCGTGCCGCGGTAACGGGCGACCGCGTTTCGGGAGGCCACGCGTAGGCCCTTCAACTTCGACAGGTCCGTGAGGATGTCCTCGGTGATGCCGGCGCAGAAGTACTCGCTCTCGGAGTCGGGTGAGATGTTCTCGAAGTAGAGCACGGCCACGGACGGCATTGTCTCGGCCGAGCGCGCGCTGCGCGAACTCGACGACAGGTCCGTGGCGATGGCGAGCAGCTCGCCGCGCAGGTCGCCCACGTCTCGCGGACGCTCGGCCACCGGCTTGGTGAGGCAGCGGCGGAGCACGTCCCGGAGTCGCGGCGGAGCGCCCGCGGGCAGCGCGTCCCAATCGGGCTCGCGCTCGAGAATGCGCGCGATCACGTCGGACGCGGTGTCGCCCGCGAACGCCTGCCGCCCCGCCAGGCATTCGTAGAGCACGCAACCCAGCGCCCAGACGTCGGCGCGACGGTCGACGGAGTGCCCGCGCGCCTGCTCGGGGCTCATGTAGGGCGCGGTGCCGAGGATGACGCCGGCCGCGGTGGCGCTCAGCGCCACGGTCGGGCTCGCCGCCATGTCGGCGCGCGATCCGCCATCGGCCGCGGCGCCCTTCGCGAGGCCGAAGTCGAGCACCTTCACCACGCCGGTGGCGTTCAGCATGATGTTGCCGGGCTTCAAGTCGCGATGCACCACGCCCTGCTCGTGGGCGGCCGCGAGCCCCGACGCGATCTGCGCGCACACTTCGAGCGCGGCGGTCACCGAGAGTGGCCCGCGTGACAGGCGCTCGGCGAGCGTCTCGCCCTCGACCAACTCGATCGCCAGGTACGAGGTGCCACCGGCGTCCTCGATGCCGAAGATGCTCGCGATGTGCGCGTGGTGCACCGACGCCAGCAGGCGTGCCTCGCGCTGGAATCGCGCGAGTCGTTCGGGATCCCGCGCGAACGCCTCGGGCAGCGCCTTGATCGCCACCTGCCGGTCGAGCCGCACGTCGCGGGCGCGATACACCTCGCCCATGCCGCCCGAACCCAGGAGCGAGACGATCTCGTAGTTGCCGAGCCGCATTCCGGTGGCGAGGGGCATAGCCGGTCAGTATACAGCGGGCACTTCGGGCCACCGCGGCCCGGAGCGGAGGGGGACGCTCGTGGGCGCGAAGCCCGCGAACGGCGCTGCGGCCGGGACGCCGACCGCCGGCGCCGCTATGCTGCGCGCACGCATCCACCACTCCCGCCCGGAGGACCCCATGCCCGTCGCCAGCGCATCCATGACCACGCTCCACCCGAGCCGTCGCGGCACCCGGACGGTCACCGCCGAAGACCTGTGGGCGCTGCCTCGCGTGGGTGCTCCCGCCGCGTTCCCGGATGGCAGCGCGCTCGTGGTGCCGGTGACTCGCTTCAACCTCGAGAAGAACGAGTCGCGCACGCAGTTCTATGTAGTTCCCACCGCGTCCGGGCCGGCGCGCGCTTTGACGTCGCCCGACGTGTCCGCGGCCGAGCCGCGCGTGTCGCCGGACGGCAAGCGCCTCGCGTTCACGCGCAAGGATGCGAACAGCCGCGCGCAGCTCATGCTCATGCCGCTCGATGGCGGCGAAGCACGGAAGCTCACCGATCTGCCGCTGGGTGTGTTCGACCCGCGTTGGCTGCCCGACGGCTCGGCGATCCTGTTCGCCGCGTCGCTCATCAAGGGACACCTCGATCCCGAGCGCACCGCGGCGGAACTCAAGCGTCGCGCCGAGGACCCGGTGAAAGCGCACGCCACCGAAGAGCGCTTCTATCGGTTCTGGGACACCTGGCTCACCACGGGCGAGGTCCCGCACCTGTTCCGTTTCGACGTGGAGCGCGAGGCACTCACCGACCTCACGCCGGAATCCACCCTGTGGTTCGACTGGATGGAGCCCTCCGGCCACTACGACGTGAGCCCGGATGGCCGCGAGGTCGCGTTCGCGGGCATCTCGTTCGACGCCGAGCGGTCGCTGATCGCCGTCCGCATCTACACGGTGCCCACGAGTGGCGGCGCGATGACCTGCCTCACGACCGGGCATCCGGCCGAAGATCTGCGACCGCGCTACTCGCCCGACGGCAAGCATCTGCTCTACGGCATGACGCACGACCCCGAGTTCTATTCCGACCGACCGCGCCTCATGCGCGTGGACCGCACGACCGGCAAGCATGAGGAGTGGCTCGGCAACTGGGACCTGATCCCGACGCACTGGGAGTACGCGGCCGACGGAACGGTGCTGTTCGAGGCCGAACAGGACGCGCGGCTGCGGCTGTTCGCGTGGAGGGGGGAGGGCGAACCCAAGGCGCTCACCACCGATGGCAGCGTGTCGGGCACCGCGCCGCTGGCCGGCGGCAGGGTGGCGTTCGTGCACCAGACTATGGTGGCGCCATCGGAGGTGCGCGTGATGCCGCAGGCGGGAGGGACCGCGCAGCGCGTCACGCAGTTCACCGATGACGGCGTGTCGCTGTTCCACACCGGCGAGGTGCGCGAGATGGTCTTCGAGGGCGCGCGCGGCGAGAGCGTGCAGATGTACGTCGTGCTGCCGCCGGATCACGACCCCAGGAAGAAGTACCCGCTCGTGCACATGATCCACGGCGGCCCGCACGGCACGTTCGGCGACACCTGGCACCCGCGCTGGAACGCGCAGGCGTTCGCGGCGCCGAGCTACGTCGTGGCGCTCGTCAACTTCCAGGGCTCCACGAGCTGGGGGCAGAACTTTGCCGAGCGCATCCAGGGCGAATGGGCGGCACGGCCGTTCGAGGACATCATGAAGGCCACCGACCTGCTCGTGGCCGGAGGCCTCGTGGACGAATCGCGCATGGCGGTGACCGGCGGCAGCTACGGCGGCTACATGGTCAACTGGATCGCCGGCCATACCGATCGCTTCAAGTGCATCGTGAATCACGCCGGCGTCGCGGACCTGACCGCGCAGTACGCGAGCGACGTGACGCAGGGCCGC
>JAHFBX010000055.1:8008-11419 GCA_023249815.1 Candidatus Eiseniibacteriota bacterium | reverse complement strand
GAGGGGTTCGTCCGAGAGCTGGCGCGCGGCGCGCGCGAGCAGGACGATCGTGAGCAGCGAGCACACGATCGCCGGCAACCTCGGCGACAATGGCGTGCGTCCGAACGCGCGGATGGCGAGCGCACCCATCGCGAACAGCGCCGGGGGCTTGTCCAGGTAGGGCACGCCCGCGAGGTGCGGAATCACGAGGTCGCCGTCGGCGGCCATCTCCGCCGCGACCTCGGCGTTCCGCCCCTCGTCCGGGTCCACGAGTGGGAACCACGTCGCCAGCCCCAACGAAAGCACGAGAGAACACGCGAGCACGAGCCAGACCGCGCGCGGGAGCGCGGAACTGGGCTGAGCGTCAGGCGACAGCGGCGTCTCCGGGTGGTTCACACGACGAGCGCGGCGAACGATGGCTCGCCGCGCTCGTGTGCGAGGGATCGTGCTAGAGGAGCTTGCGCGGACGACCGGGGCGACGACTCGAGGCGAACAACGCGTTCAGGTAATTCGTGACCTCTTCGCGCACGATGCCTGGCATGATGGAGCGCACCTTGGCCTGCACGCCGGCGCGCAGCTGCACGGCGATGTTGCCGGTGGCGCCAGACTGCGTGAGCAGGCTCGGGCGGCGTCCGCGGCGACCGACCAGCCCTTCCTTCTTGCGCCACGAGTAGTACGTGACTGGCGTCACGCCGAACTTCTTCTTCACGTCGTTCGCCGTGAGATTGCCCTTCTGGGCTGCCGCGAGGATCTCGGCGCGCTTCTGCTGCGTGTAGGACTTGCGCGGGCGCTTCGCCATGCTACCTCCGATTCGGGGGATCCTGCGCTCAGGGGGAGCGCGCTTCGGTGCGTAGGCGTATCCGCATTCCCGTACAAAGTCAATGAGGAAGCGACGAGAGTCGTGCGTCACGCCACGAATATGAAGTCCTCGAGTTCTCGCATGCCAAGTGCGTGCAGGTGAATTCTCCAGCGTTCGCGTGCAGCGGGTGCCATGTAGGCAAGTATCAGGGGGGCGTGAAGTGCCGCATTCACACGCGGAAAGGGGCGTCGAAGCTCCAGAAACTGACCCACTTTCGCACCCAGCGCGTCGCGCCAGCGCGCGAGGCTGCGCCCGACGCCGATCAGCGTGGGCTCCCGCCCCTGGCGTAGGAACACCGACGACAACGCCTCGACCTTGAGCGCCATGAAGCGCGTATGCGAATAGCGCTCGTCCGTGCGCGTGGCGCTCCCGGGGTGCTGACGCCAGCCATAGAGGGGCTCGCCGAGCTTTGCAAAGCGCGCACCTGCTCGGTAGAGCCGCACCCAGAGATCGAGATCCTCGGCCCAGCCGCGTTCGTGCCAGCCTCCCACCCGCTCGAGCGTGGCCCTTCGGATGAGCGCCGACCCGTGCGCGAGCGGACTGTCGATGAGCAGCTCGCGGCGCATCGCGTCGTGATCCAAGAGCGCGTTGTGCCATGCCACCCAGCGGCGCATGCCAACGCCAGCGGCGCGGGCGGGGAAGAGCTTGACCCGCGTGCCGATGACGTCGAGCCGTGGGTCGGATTCCGCGCGCCGAAGCTGGCGCGCGAAGCGCTCGCGATGGCTCACGTCGTCCGCGTCGTGGCGCGCCACCCACGGCGAGGTCGCGTGGGCGAGCGCCAGGTTGAGCGCCGCGGGCAGACCGCGTGGCGGTGTGTGGTGCACGACGACCCGTGGGTCGCGGCGCGCCGCCCGGTCGAGCAACTCGCGCGAGCCATCCGTGGAACCATCGTCCACGGCGATGATCTCGTGATCCGCCACGGTCTGGCGGGCGAGTGACGCCAGCGACGAGGCGAGCCATGGTTCGGCGTCGCGTACGGGCAGGAGCACGGAAACGAGCGGCATGCGCACAGGCTACCAAAGCCCGGTGCGGCGCCATCGGAGGGTGAGCCGGCGCGGGTCCCGATCGAGCCACGTGCGGAGTTTCCGGACAGCGCCTAGTGTGAAGCGCATGGCGCGGCGCAGACTCCTGATCCTGGGCGGCGGGTTCGGCGGACTCGACGTGGCGCGCGCGGTGGGCGGCTCGCGCGAGGCGCGCGGCTACTGGGACACGCTGCTCGTGGACAAGGAGAACTTCTTCCAGTTCAACCCGCTGCTACCCGCCGTCGCGGTGGGCGCCGTGGAGACCCGGCACATCGTATACCCACTGCGCGAGATGTCGCGCCATCGCGGCATACGCTTCCACAAGAACAAGGCGATCCGCATCGACCTCGACCGGCGCGTCGTCGAGCTTCACAACGGGCTCGAGGAATCGTGGGACACGCTCGTGATCGCCACCGGCAGCGTGACGAACTGGTTCGGGGTGCCGGGCGCCGAGCAGCACGCTCGGCCGTTCAAGACACTCGTGGACGCGATGACGCTGCGGGCGCGCGTCGTCGAACTGTTCGAAATGGCGGAGCAGGCGCGTTCGGACGCCCAGCGCCGCCGGCTGCTCGCGTTCGTCATGGTCGGTGGGGGCGTCACGGGCGTGGAGGTGGCGGCCGAGCTGATCGAGATGACGCGCGAGACGCTGCTGCCGCGCTATCCGTCGCTGTCGCCCTCGCACGTGAGCGTCACCGTGGTGGAGGGCGGTGACCGCCTCGTGCCCGCGGCGCGTCCGGAGCATTCGCGCTACGTGCACCGCTTCCTCACGCGCCGTGGCGTGCGCGTGGAGCTGGGCGCGGCGGTGCGCGAGGTGGAGCCGCACGCCGTGCGGCTCGCCGACGGCCGGCGGCTCGAGGCGTTCACCATCGTGTGGACCGCCGGCGTGACGCCCCCGGCGCTGGTCCGCGAGCTGCCGCTCCAGTTCCACCGCGATGGCCGCGTCGTGGTGGACGAGTACCTGCGCGCGCGGCGCCCGGACGGGACGCCGGTGGAGCACGTCCACGTCATCGGGGACTGCGCCGCGTCGCCGCGCCCGGATGGCCGCATGCAGCCGCAGCTGTCACAGACCGCGATCGCCATGGGCTCGCACGTGGGCCGCACACTCGTGCGCGAGGCACGGCACCAGCCGGCGGAGAAGTTCGCGTTCAAGGATGCGGGCTACATCATCTCGCTCGGCAAGCACAGCTCGGTGCTGGATCTGTTCGGGCTGCCGCTCTCGGGCAAGCTCGCGTGGCTCGCCTGGGCGGGGGCCTACCTCATCAAGATGGTGGGCTTCCGCAAGCAGATCGAAGTGGGGATCGATCATGTCACGCACTTCTTCTTCGAACACGACACGTCACAGATCATGAACCGGCGCGCGGTGCTTTCGGACGACGAGTTGAACCTGGCGCTCGTGGACGAAACCCGCACCCTGTCGCCCGCGGCTTCCACAGAAAGTTCCCAACCATTACCACCGTTCAGGGCACGCTCACGCTGCGCACCGTCCTAGGCGACGGGCTCCACTTCGACGCGCAGTTCCCCGCCGGCACCATCGCGCTGGACAGCGGTCCG
>JAHFBX010000055.1:0-7998 GCA_023249815.1 Candidatus Eiseniibacteriota bacterium | reverse complement strand
TGCACCTGCTGGCTTCGCTCGCCGCGTGCGAGGCCATGGACGTCATCAGCCTCATGCGCAAGAAGCGCCAGCAGGTCTCGGCCTATGACGTGCTCATGTCCGCCGAGCGCGCCGAGGAACACCCGCGGCGCTACACCTCCATCACGCTGGTGCATCGCCTCACCGGGACGAAACTCTCGCGCGCCGCGGTCGAGGACGCGATCCGGCTCACCGTCGAGAAGTACTGTTCCGTCTACCATTGCCTGCGGCCGGATCTCAAGATCACGAACGAGATCGAACTGATCGAAGCCTGAACAGCGCGTCGCCGTCGAGCAGGATCTGCTCTAGAGTGTGGGGGACCGCGCCTACGGCGCGTGTCGGCCTCACGCCGATTCAGAAAGGAAGCGCCATGTCGGAGTTCCGCGTCGAACAGGACAGTCTCGGAGAGATGCAGGTGCCGGCTGCCGCGCTGTGGGGGCCCCAGACGCAGCGCGCGGTCGAGAACTTCCCCATCTCGGGCCGGCCGTTGCCGCCGGCGTTCATTCACACGCTCGGACTGATCAAGGCCGCGGCGGCGCGCGTGAACCGTGACCTGGGCTTGCTCGACCGACCGATCGCACAGGCGATCGAGAAGGCGGCGGTCGAGGTGGCCGAGGGCCGCTGGGACGCGGAGTTCCCCATCGACGTCTTCCAGACGGGCAGCGGCACGTCGTCGAACATGAACGCGAACGAGGTCATCGCGCGGCTGGCGTCCAAAGCGTCGGGGTTGAAGATCCATCCCAACGATCACGTGAACTTTGGGCAATCCAGCAATGACGTGATCCCGACGGCGCTGCACGTCTCGGCGGTGGTGCAGATCGAGCGCGACCTGCTGCCCGCGCTGGCCCGGCTATGGAAGGTGCTGGACGAGAAGTCGCGCGAGTTCCACGACGTCATCAAGACGGGTCGCACGCACCTGATGGACGCGACGCCGATCCGGCTCGGGCAGGAGTTCTCGGGATACGCCTCGCAGGTGCAGCACGGCATCGCGCGCGTGAAGGCCACGCTGCCCGACCTGCGCGAGCTGGCGATCGGCGGCACCGCGGTGGGCACCGGCCTGAACACGCATCCCGAGTTCGGGCGGCGCATGGCGGCGGAACTGGGCAAGCTCGCGGGCACACCGTTCCAGGAGGCCGTGAACCACTTCGAGGCGCAGGGCGCGCAGGACGGCGCCTGCTGGGCGAGCGGTGGCCTGAACTCCGTGGCCGCGAGTCTCATGAAGATCGCGAACGACGTCCGGCTCATGAACTCGGGTCCGCGCTGCGGGCTGGCCGAGGTGACGCTGCCGGCGATCCAACCCGGATCGAGCATCATGCCCGGGAAGGTGAACCCGGTGGTGTGCGAAGCCGTCACCATGGTGAGCGCCCAGGTCATGGGCAATCACACCGCCATCACGGTGGGCACGCAGTGGGGCCAGCTGGACCTCAACGTGATGCTGCCGATGATGGCGAAGAACCTCCTCGAGAGCATCCAGTTGCTGGCGGCCGTGTCGCGGGTGTTCGCCGACAAGGCGCTCGCGGGACTCTCGGCGAACGCCGACACCTGCCGCGACTACATCGAGATCTCGCCCAGCATGGCGACCGCGTTGAACCCGCTCATCGGCTACGACATGGCGGCGGAGATCGCCAAGCGCAGCTTCAAGGAACGACGCCCGGTGCGAGCGCTCGCGGCCGAGATGACGAAGCTCTCCAAGGCCGAGATCGACAAGGCTCTAAACCCCGCACGGCAGACCGAACCCGGCCTGGACCTGGGTGGCGGCGCGGGCGGTTGAGCGCGTGAACCACGCTCGGGAACACGGCCTTCCCGACCACGCCGACATGACCGCGCGCCTCGCCACGGCGCGCGAGCGCGTCGCGGGCGTGGCGCACCGCACGCCAGTATTCACGAGCCGGCAGCTCGACGCAGCCTGCGGCGCGCGCGTGTTCCTGAAGTGCGAGAACCTCCAGCGTGTCGGCGCGTTCAAGTTCCGGGGCGCGTGGAACTTCATGGGGGGACTCGAACCCGAGCGGCGCGCGCGCGGGATCGTCAGCTATTCCTCCGGCAATCACGCCCAAGCGGCCGCGCTGGCCGCTCGACTGCACGGCGTGCCCGCCACGGTCGTGATGCCGTCGTTCGCCCCGGCCGCGAAGGTCGCCGCCACGCGCGGCTACGGCGCCGAGATCCTGCACTACGACCTGCTCGGTGAAGCGCGCGAAGGTCTCGCCGAACGCATCGCGCGCGAGCGTGGCGTCACGCTGATGCCGCCGTTCGACCATCCCGACATCGCGGCGGGGCAGGGCACCGCGGCGGCCGAGTTGTTCGAGGAGGTGGGAGCGTTGGACGCGTTACTGGCTCCGGTGGGCGGCGGCGGGCTGCTCTCGGGCACGGCGCTCGCGGCCGCGGTCGCGGGGCATGGCACGCGCGTGATCGGCGTAGAGCCCGAAACGGGAGACGACGGCGGCCGGTCGTTCCGAAGCGGCGTGCTGGAGCGGGCCGAGCACGTCGACACGATCTGCGACGGCGCGCGCACGCCGTCGCTCTCGGACCTCACGCTGGCGCTGGTGCGGCGCTACGCGCACGAGTTCGTGGCCTGCGACGACCGCGAGGTGATCGGCGCGATGCGCTTCCTGTGGGAGCGGACGAAGCTCGTGGTCGAACCCACCGGAGCGCTCCCCGTGGCCGCCCTGCTCTCGGGCCGCGTGCGGGTTCCGAATGCGCGCGTCGGCGTGATCCTGTCCGGGGGCAACGTGGACCTGGCGCTGGCCGCGGGGTGGTTTGCGGGCGCGTGAGGGTCCGAGCGCTATAGAACGAGCCCGGCCTCCGCGAGCACGTCCCGCAGATCTTCCTCGCCGTGCAGACCGACGAGCACGCGGACAACCCTGCCGTCGCGGCCCACGACCACGGTGAGCGGGATCGAACTCGCCCGGTACATCGAGCCGACCGTGCCGCTGCGATCCATGAGCACGGGAACGTCCAGCTTCTGCCGGGCAAGATAGTCACGCACCTTCGGCTCGGCCTCGCGCTCGTTCACGGCATAGACCTTCAAACCCTTGGAGCCATACTCGCGATGCGCCTTGGCCACGATCGGCAGCCAGCCTCGGCACGGACCGCACCACGTCGCCCAGAAGTCGAGCAGCACGACCTGGCCCTTCAGCTCCGATAGCTTCACCGACTTCGAACCGGCCAGCGTCTCGAGCGTGAAGTCGCTGGCCGGCTGGCCTTCGAGCGCCGCGTGCTCGGCCGACTGTCGCGAGAAGCGCCGGACCCGCTTCAGGTCGTGACTCGGCTTGAACCGGAATGCGTCGGCGGCGAACACGGGATCCGGCTTCGCCACGACCATGCGCGTCACGTTCACGGACGTGATCGCGCCCAGCTGCGGATGCTGTTGATCGATGCTCACGGAGTCCAGAAGTACCATGCGCGTGGCCGGATCCACCCACAGGACGCGCGGATGCACCTTGATGCCTTCCGCGACCTGCGTGGCGGCCGTCGTGGTCACCGCGTAGCGGTCGCACATCACGATGCCGGCGTTGGTGTGCACGGTGTCGCGCCCGAGCGCGCGCATGGCGACGACCGTCTCGAGCAATCGCCCGTACTCCTCGGCAGGGTCGAACTGGCGCGCGAACATCGCGCTGTCCACGCTGGCGCGCACCGTGGAAACGGCCTGGACCTGGTACTGCCCCAGCTCGGGCAGCGCCGTCCACAGGCTGTCGCCGTCCATCACGAGCCGGGTTGTCATGTCGGCGGTGCGGATCTCGCTCGCGTTGCGGTTCGGCCGCGACACGAGGAAGCGCACCCAGGTGATGTTCTCGTTCTCGCCCTGCGCGCTCGTCAGCTTCGACGCTCCGCGTCCTTCGAGATGGTAACCACGAAGCGTGCGATAGCGCTCGGTGACACCCTCGAGCGCACGGCGGGCCGCGAGGTCACGCTGCACGGTGGCGCGGGCACCCGGCGAGGCCGGCTTGCTGGGCGGCGCCGGCGGCGGCGTGGCCCCGAGCAGCATGAGAAGCGCGAACAGCGCGGGCAGGCCGCGTCGGCCGATCGCCAGGAGATGCCAAGCAGGTCGCATGCGGTTTTCCAGGGTGTCAGGGGGGGTGCGGAACATGAGTGTAGCCGAGTGGCGCCCGCGCGCCACCTCGCGGCTGACGGGCGCGGTGGCGTCAGCTGCGGACGCTGGCCGCCTGTTCGAACGCTGACGCGAGCTCGAGGAGTCCCGCGTCGGGCTCACCACTCACGTGCACCCGCATCACGCGCAGGCCGTGATCGGAGAGCACGCGCAGGTCGCCAGCAGCCTGCGCTTCGTTGAGCACGCGAAAGCCGTACGACTCGCCGGGGATCGGTTCGTCACCAGACTCGGTCGTGACTTGTAGAAAAACCCCCGTGGCGGGGCCGCCCTTGTGAAGCTGTCCCGTGGAGTGCAGGTAGCGTGGCCCGTAGCCGAGCGTGGTCGCCGCGCGGCTGGCGTGGCGGATCGCGTGCCTCAGTCGAGCGAGCAGCGCGTGACGCGAGTCCGTGCGCGTGACCCACGCCAGCACGGCCGCGTAGTCGCCAGGGCGCAAGAGCGCCAGGAACGCCGCCGCCCAGTCTCGCGCGCCCGCGCCGGCCACCGCGACGTGCGCCGGTGCGTAGAGCGTGAGCGCTCCCGAACGAGCCCGCGGATCGGACCGCGGCAGTTCGCCATTTGCGGCCGCCCGCGCGAGCACGTCCTTCGTCGCGGCCTTCGCCTCGGCCACGTTCGGCTCGTCGAACGGGTTCACGCCCAGCACGGCGCTCGCGACGGCCGTGACGAGCTCCCAGCGCACGAACTCCGCGCCGATCTCGTCGGCGGAACGGCGCAGCCAGCGGATGACGGGGTGTCCCGCGGCAGTGAGTCGATCGAGTGTCCCGGCCATCGCGACGGGTGTGGCACCCAGGCAGACGGAGACGAACACTCGGTCGTTGGCATACGCACTCGGTTCGGCAAGGCGTTCGCCGTCCACCGGCAGGATGCCGCGGCCGTCCTTGCCGGTGCTCTCGGCGACGAGCTGCTCGATCCAGCCACCGAGCGGTGCCAGTTCCGGAGGCAGCACGAGCGTGAGCTTGTTGCGACCCGCGAGCGCCATCTCTCCCAGCGCCGCGCCGATCTCCAAGGCCGTGCCGGCCTGCTCGAAGTCGGTGAGCTCGGCTCTCGCCTCGCGACACAGCGCCTCCGCGTCCAGCCCCAGCAGTGTGGCCGGGACCAAGCCGAAGCACGAGATCGCCGAATAGCGGCCGCCGATGTCGGCGGGGTTCGTGAACGTCTGGCGGTAGCCGCGCTCGCGTGCGTGCGCTTCGAGCGCGGTGCCCGGGTCGGTGATGGCCACGAACGATTGGCCGGCGTTGCCCCCCAGGACCGCGGTCGCGTGCGCGAAGCAGGCCCGCTCGAACGACGTGACCTCGACCGTGCCGCCGGACTTGGACGACACCACGACCAGCGTGCGCGCCGGATCTCCGGCCGCGAGCGCCGCGCGCACCGCGGCGGGAGAGGTGTCGTCCAAGACGTGCAGCGGCAGCCCGCGGCGCTTCGCAGGGAAGACCTGCGACAGCACCTCGGGCGCCAGGCTCGAACCCCCCATGCCGAGCAGGAGTACGCGCGTGAAGCCGACCGCTGAGACGTTCGCCGCGAGGTCGAGGAACTCGCGCGTGCGTGTGCGCATCGCCCTCGGGGCATGCACCCAGCCCAGCCGCTGTCCCACGGCTTCGACCCGGCTCGGCGCGTCGCCCCACAGGCGGGCATCTCGGGCGAGCAGCAGACGCGGCCAGTACGCGGCGCGCAAAGCCTTCACTCGCGACGCGATCCGCTCGGTGAACGCTCCCGCGGCGACGCGGGTGCCGCTCAATGGCCGGCCCCTCGCTGCGCGAGCAGTTCGCGCAGGCGCGCCTCGAGCGCCGAGAGAAGGTCGTCGTACGACTTCGCAAACGCGCGCACGCCTTCGGACTCCAGTTCGTCGATGAGCGCGCCCACGGGCACGCCGGCGCGCGTCAGGCGATCGAACACCGCGCGGGCACCGGGGACGTCCCGCCGTATGCGCGATTCGACCTTGCCGTGCTCGTTGAACGCGACGAGCGTGGCGGGAGGCATGGTGTTCACCGTGTCGGGGCCGATCAGCTCCTCGACATACAGCACGTCGCGGTAGGCGGGATTCTTCGTGCTCGTGGACGCCCACAGCGGGCGCTGGACGTGCGCGCCCTTCGCACGCAGTGCGGCGAAGCGCGGCGTCGCGATGGTCCGCTCGAACGCGGCGTAGGCGAGCCGGGCGTTCGCCACGGCGGCCAGGCCGCGCAGCGATTCGAGTTCGAGGCGCTCGGTCGAACCCGCCGGCAACGTCGCGAGGCGCTGTTCGATCGCCGCGTCCACCTTGGTGTCCACGCGCGACACGAAGAACGACGCCACGGAGCGAACCGATTTCAAGTCGCCACCCGCAGCCGCGAGCTGCTCGAGCCCGCGCATCCACGCGTCCATGACCTCGCCGTAGCGCGCCACCGAGAAGATGAGCGTCACGTTCACGCTGATGCCCGCGCCGAGCGTGGCGGTGATCGCGGGCAGGCCTTCGCGCGTGGCGGGGATCTTGATCATGACGTTGACGCGATCGGCCGCGGCGTGCAGTCGTGCGGCGGCGGCGATGGTGCTGGGGGTGTCGCGCGCGAGCCGCGGGCTCACTTCGAGACTCACACGCCCGTCCAGCCCGGCCGAGCCCTCGTAGAGCGACATCAGCTTGTCGCACGCCATGCGAATGTCGTCCAGCGCCAGCGCCTCGAACAGTGGTTCGCCTTCGAGCTCTCGCGCGATGCCGTCGTGGAGCGCGGCGTCGTAGTCGGAGCTGCCGGTGATGGCCTGCTGGAAGATGGTCGGGTTGGACGTCACGCCCACGATGCCGGCCTCGGTCACGTCGCGGTCGAATTCGCCCGAGAGCAGGTGGCCGCGGCGGATGAAATCGAGCCACACGCTTTGGCCGAGCGGCAGGAGTTGCTTGGCACGGCTCAGCATCGGGTACTCCGTCGGTGGAGTGGATCGTGATGCGGGTGGAGGTGAGCAGCATCCGACGAGGCAGGCCCCGACGCAAGGCCCACGTCGTTCAGCGACGCAGCCGGCCCGTGGAGGCGGTCGCCTCGCGCAGTCGGGCGACGATCTCACTCGTCCACTGGCCCTCCGCGAGCCGCCACGACCAGTTGCCGCTCGGGGTCCCCGGTGTGTTGAAGCGCGCCTCGCTGCCGAGCGACAACACGTCCTGCATCGGCGTCACGAACAGGTCCGCCCGCGAGGCGAGGCCGGCGTGGATCAGGTCCCACGCGATGTCACCCGAGGTGGTGCCGAGCTGCTCGCGCGCGAAGCGCCGCTCGTGCTCGCCGAGCGTCGCCCACCAGCCGTGCGTGGTGTCGTTGTCGTGCGTGCCGGTGTAGGCGACGCAGTGCTCCACCAGGTTCCGCGGCAGGAACGGGTGCTTCGAGTCGCCGCCGAACGCGAACTGGAGCACGCGCATACCGGCGAGCCCGAGCCGGTCTCGTAGTCCTTCCACGTCGGGGCCCGTCTCGCCCAGGTCCTCGGCCACGAGCGGCAGCCGGCCGAGTTCGCGTTCGAGTGCCAGGAACAGCGCCTCGCCGGGACCTTCCCGCCACGTGCCGATGCGTGCGTCCGGAGCACCGGCCGGGACCTCCCAGTGGCGCACGAAGCCGATGAAGTGATCGAGCCGCACCAAGTCCACCTGTGCCGCAAGCTGCCCGATGCGCGCGCGCCACCACGCGAAGTCCTCCGCCGCGTGCGCTTCCCAGCGGTAGAGCGGATTCCCCCACAGCTGGCCCGTGGCGCTGAAGTAGTCCGGCGGCACGCCGGCGACTACGGTGGGGCGGCGGGCGGCATCGAGCAGGAACAGCTCCGGCCGAGCCCACACGTCGGCGCTGTCGAGTGAGACGAAGATCGGCGCGTCGCCGAACAACTCCACGCCGCGCACGTGCGCGTGCCGGCGCAGCTCCGACCACTGCCGC
>JAHFBX010000054.1 GCA_023249815.1 Candidatus Eiseniibacteriota bacterium | reverse complement strand
TGACGAGCGAGCCCGGGTCGGCGGGGCGAGCCGTGTTCAGCACGCGCACCGGGATGCCGCGCTCCATCGCCGGCAGGAGCGTCTTCGGGTGCAGCACTCGTGCCCCGAAGTAGGCCAGCTCGCACGCCTCGGCGAACGACAGCCGCGGCACGGGTCGCGCCTCGGGCACCACGCGCGGGTCGGCGGAGAGCATGCCGCTCGTGTCCGTCCAGATCTGGATCTCGCTCGCGCCGAGCGCGGCGCCGACCAGCGCGGCCGAGTAGTCCGAGCCGCCCCGCCCGAGCGTGGTGGTGCGACCGTCCGACGTGCTCCCGATGAAGCCCGTCACGACCGGCACGCGTGTGCGGTCCGCGAGACCCACACGCAACAGCCGATCCGCTTCAGGGAGCGGGTGCGCCAGCCCAAAACGGTCGTCCGTCACGAGGCCCGCTTCGCCGGCGTGCACCGCGCGCGCCGGCGTGCCGCGCGCCGAGAGTGCCGCGGCGAAGATCGCCGCGGAGAGCCGCTCGCCGAACGCCAGCAGGCGGTCCCGGTCGGCGCGCGTGATCGGCGCGTCGGGAAGAACGAGTGCCGGATCGGCTCGCAGTTCGCAGAGCAGCGGGTTCACGACTTCCGGTTCGAGCCCGAGCGCGCGCGCATGCTCCAAGTGGCGCTCTTCGAGCGTGGCGAGGTGCAATGCACGCGTATCGGTGGCGCGGCACAACTCCACGAGCGTGTTCGTGACGCCCGAGAGCGCGCTCACCACCACGACCGGGTCGGAGGTGGCACGTTCACGCACGATCTCGAGCGCGCGCTCGCAGTGCGCCGCGATCCCCACCGAGGTGCCGCCGAACTTCATGACCAGCACGTTCACCTCGCCGTCGCGAGCGCCTTGCGGATCTGTTCCATGCGCGCGACGACATGCGCGCGCCCGATGCTGTCCGAGAGCGCCGCCTGCAGCACGTAGTCCACCGCCCCGGGATTGTGACCGATGCGGTCCAGCACGTATTGCGCCGAGCGGTTGTCGTTGAGCATCGACTCCACCACGCGCGCGCGGAGCGAGTCGCTCGCGAGCAGCCGCCGCGTCATCTCCTCGGCCAGCGCGCCATTCGAGGCGAACGCTGCCATGACCCGGTCCCGTACCTGAGAGTTCCGAGTCACCTGGCTGACAACGTCCCCCGCGCATCCGGCGATCGCCATCAGCAGCAGAGCGCCCGCCAGCACTCCCGCTCGCGCCATCCCCATGACCAGCCTCCTCCTTAGGAAACGGGCGACCACGGCCCGTGAAGGCCGAGATCCTCCCGACCCGATCCCGGCAGACTAACCAAGTCTTGACTCCGTCCAAAGCCCCGACCACTCTGTGCGCCCGTTCGCAGCAAACCGCATGGCCGCGGTCGCGAGACCGCTTCACCCGGGAGATCACGATGAGCGTCGCACGCAAGGCGGGTTGGGTGATCGCACTCGCGATGTCGCTGAGCTGGAGCAGTGCTCGGGCGCAGACGGGCACCGTGTCCGGCGCCGTCACCGACGAGGCCGGCGCGGCCGTGTCGGGCGCCGAGGTGCGCGTGGAGGGCACGAAGCTCCACACCAGCAGCGACGAGCGCGGCCACTACGAGCTGCGCGACGTTCCGGCGGGCACGCACTCGGTGCGCGTGCTCATGCTGGGTTTCAAGTCGGTGATGCGTTCGGTGACGGTCGAGGCCGGCGGCGCGGCCACGCTGGACTTCCAGCTCGAGAAGAGCGTGATCCCGGTGCGCGCGATCGAAGTGGTCGTGGGCTCGCGCGCGCACCACACGGCGGCGGACGAACTGGCGGTGCCGGTGGACGTCTACAATCGTGACGTGCTGCAGCGCCAGGGCACCACGGAGACGTCGCAGGCGCTCCAGGCGGTCTCCCCGTCGGTGAACTTCCCACGCCAGACCGTCACCGACGCCACCGATGTCGTGCGCCCGTTCACGCTCCGCGGCCTCTCGCCCGACCAGACGCTCGTCCTCCTGAACGGCATGCGCCGCCACCAGACGGCGCTGGTGAACACGTTCGCGTACGGCATGCCGGCGGGCTCGTCGGGCGTGGACATGAACGCGATCCCGTCGAGCGCGATCGAGCGCATCGAAGTGCTGCGTGACGGCGCGGCGGCCCAGTACGGCTCTGACGCCATCGCAGGCGTGGTCAACGTCGTGACGCGGCGCGGCCGGTTCGCGCCGTTCGCGACGGTCGTGGCAGGCCAGCACTTCAGCGCGGATTTCCCGCACGATGGGAAGAACTTGGATGTCGCGGGCGGATGGGGGCTCCCGCTGGGCGAGGGCTCGCTCGCGCTCAGCGCGCAATACCTCGACCGCGAGCCCACGAACCGCGCGTGGGCGGATCCCTACGAGAACGGAGGCGTGCCCGGGAACGAGGATGTCGTCGGGCCTGACGGCAAGGTCATTCAGAAGAACAACCCGGTGCCGCAGCCGAACCACCACTGGGGCGACGGGCTCGAGAAGGACGTGCTCACGATGGCGACGGCGAACTATCCGCTGTCGTCGAACACCGCGCTCTATGCCTGGGGCGGCTATAGCCGTCGCGAGGGCAGCGGACAGGGCTACCGTCGCTACTCGGACGGCGCGCGGAACTGGCCCGAGATCTACCCACTCGGCTTCCTGCCCGAGTTCCATCCCAAGGTCACCGACGCCTCGATGGCGGGTGGCGTCAAGACGTCCGCGAACGGCTGGGCGCTGGATGCGGGCGCCAGCTATGGCCACAACGGGTTCCGCTACGAGCTGCGCAACACGCTCAACACGTCGCTCGGACCATCGCTCACCACGCCCACGTCGCTCGTCAACATCCCGAACCAGACGGAGTTCTTCGCGGGTGAGCTCCTGCGGGACGAGTTCGTGGCGGATGGCAACGCGTCCCGCGAGATGAGCCTGGGCCTGCCGAGGCCGGTGAACGTGGCGGTGGGCGTGGCGTATCGCCGCGAGCGCTGTGAGGAGAAGGCCGGAGAGCTCGCGTCATATGTCGACGGCGGCCACCTAGCGCAGGACAGCACGGACGCGCCCGGCGGTTCGCAGGTGTTCCCCGGCATCTCGCCGAACGATGAGTCGAGCAGCACCCGGGACAACGTCGGGGCGTACCTCGACCTCGAGACGAATCTCACGCCAGAGCTGCTGGTGAACGCTGCGGCTCGGTTCGAGAACTACAACGATTTCGGCTCCGTGCTCACGGGCAAGCTGGCGGGGCGGCTCCAGCCTAACAAGCGCATCACGCTGCGTGCCGCGGCCAGCACGGGGTTCCGGGCACCGGGCCTGGCGCAGATCCACTTCAGCAAAGTGGTGACCAACGTCATCGGTGGCACGCCGGTGGAGATCGGCGCCTACCCCGTGGACCACCCGGCCGCGCGGCTCCTCGGGAGCAGGGATCTGAACGAGGAGAAGTCGGTGAACGTGAGCGCCGGTGTCGCGGTGACGCCCGTGGACAACCTTACGCTCGCGGTGGATGTCTACGACATCCTCATCCAGGATCGCATCCTGTTGGGCGCCACGTTCGACGACTCCACGACGCTGCGCATCCTGGGGAACGCGGGCTATACCGATATCGCGGGCGTGCAGTACTTCACGAACGGACTCGACACGAAGACGCAGGGCGTGGACGTCACGGCCGACCTGCGCGTGCCGCTCGGCGAGGAGCGCGCGCTCGATCTGCGCGCCGCGCTCAACTGGGGCAAGAACGAGATCACGCACGCGGACGGCCTGCCGGCCCAGCTCGCCACGTCCACGGACGAGACCGGCATCCTCGACGAGGTGACGAAGATCGCGATCGAGGAGGAGCGTCCGGACTGGCGCGGCACGTTCACGGCCGAGTACACGCAGCAGGCCTGGCGCGGGCTGGCGCGCGCGTCCTACTACGGCAAGTTCGCCTCGGCGCAGCCGGCGTTCACGCCGGGCTATCGCGAGGAGTACACCGACCGTACGCTCATCGATCTCGAAGCGGGATACACGCTGCGGGGCGTGGAACTCGCGCTCGGCGCGCGCAACGTGTTCGACACTTACCCCGGAAAAGCGAGGCTCGACTACAACAACAACTTCGGCGTGTTCCCGTGGGCGGCGGCGTCGCCGTTCGGGTTCAACGGCCGCTTCCTGTACACGAAGCTTTCATGGGTGCTGCCGAGGTGATGCGGCTCTGAGTTGCGCCGGTCGCGCCGGCGCAACGTCACGCGAACAACAGAGCAGAGCGGCCCGCGGAGACTTCGCCCGCGGGCCGCTCGCCGTTGACGCCGGCGTCGTCTACGCGAACCCCCCGGGCTTGCGAGTGTGCCACTCGGTGCGCGACTGGTAGGTCGCACCGAGTGAGCACAACGTGCCCTCCGAGAACGGGGCGCCCATGAACGCGATGCTCGTGGGCAGTCCGTTCTCGCCGAATCCGTTCGGCATCGCCAGTGCCGGGAGCCCGGTGAGGTTCCCGGCCGGGATCACCGGCGGCCCGCCGGAGATGCCCGGGTACGCTTTCGCGAACTCGCCGTCGGCGGGATAGGCCACGGTCGCGCGCGTGGGCGTTGCGACCAGGTCGTACGACTGAAAGAGCTTCTGCATCGCGGCACGCATCGGCTTCCGCAGGCGCATGGCGTGCAGGTAGTCCACGGCGGGCAACAGCAGTCCGGAGTAGCCACCCGTGCGATCTGCAGGGCACTTGAGCTGCGAGGCGTCGCCCGCCTCGAGCATGTCGAGGAACGCGCTCGCGCCCTCGGCCGTGACGATCGCGCCCACGGCGGGCCCCCACGGCAGGTCGGGCCATTCCACGTCACGCGTCACCGTGACCTCGCTCCCGAGCGAGGCTAGCGCCTTGTCGAAGTTCTCGCGCACGGCGGGCTGCACCTTCTCCGTGCAGCCCTTGGGCACCGCGACGCGCAGCTTCTTCGCGCCGTTCCGCGCTCCGCTCCACGCGAAGCTCCGGCCGGACTGCGTGACGTCGTTCGCGTCGGGTCCGGCGATCGCCGCCAGCACGAGCGCGCAGTCGTCCGCCGTGCGTCCCATCGGGCCCAGCTTGTCCAGCGACCACGACAGCGCCATCGCGCCGTGACGCGAGACGAGACCGTACGTGGGACGCAATCCGGTCACGCCCGAGTAGGCGCTCGGCGTGAGGATGGAGCCCGACGTCTCGCTGCCGATCGCGAACGGCACGAGTCCGGCGGCCACCGCGGCGCCGGGGCCGCTCGAGGAGCCGCCGCTCCAGAACTTCGTGTTCCAGGGCGTCAGGCCGGGTCCGGTGAACGAGGCGTCGGGGTGGTTGTAGCCCATGCCGCCCGCCAGCTCGACCATCGCGAGCTTGGCGCACAGCACGGCGCCGGCTTCGCGCAATCGGGTCACGACGGTAGCGTCGTGATCGAACACCTGCTTGCGGAACGGCTCGGCGCCCCACGTCGTGGGCACGCCTTTCGTGGCGACGAGGTCCTTGGCGCCGTAGGGGATGCCATGCAGCGGACCGCGATGGCGTCCGCGCGCGAGCTCCGCCTCGGCCGTCTTTGCTTCGCGCAGCGCGGAGTCGCGCATCACGGTGACGACGGCGTTCAACTGCGGCCCGAGGCGGTCGAGACGCTCGAGACAGACTTCGGTGAGCTTGACGGGCGAGAGTTGGCGGGACTTGAGGCGTGCGGCGAGTTCACGCACGGGCAGGTAGAGCAGATCGGTGTCGGCCATGGTCGCCTCAGGCGTGGAACGTGAAGTCGGGTTCGTCGGAGTTCTTGAGCTTCGACGCACGCAGGCGCTTGGCTCCCCCCAGGTCGCCGTCGAAGTCGCTGACGACGCTCCCCCACTGGGTTTCGCTCAGCCGGTCGGGATAGCGGGCACGCAGCACCTCGGTGAGGAGCCGCGCCTCGCCGCCGCTGTGCTCGGGCGCCGCCGGCGCGGCAGGCGTGGTCGTCGCGGGCGGAGTCGTGGGCGTGGTGGGCGCCGGCGACGTCTGCGCGGCGGCCGAAACCGGGATCGTCGCGAGTGAACCCACGAGGAGCTGCAGGAAGCCGCGGCGATCGAGCGGACGCCGTTCGGACACGTCAGACATCGCGACCCTCCTTGCTTGCGGGGATGGGCTACCGTGAGGGCTCAAGAGTAGTGGAGAGCCCGCCCGCGCGCACCGTTGCAGTCACGCCGGTCGCGCGACCGCGGCTCGCGGCCCGGAGACCCCGACCATGCCGTTCGAAGCCCAGGACCCCGAATACGAGCGCCGCGTGCGCGAGAGCCTTGCGAAGCAGTCTTACATGGCCAAGCTGGGTGTCACGTTGGCGCGGATCTCGCCGGGCGAGGTCCACCTGGCGCTCCCGGTGCGCGACGACCTTCTCCAGCAGCACGGCAACGTGCACGCGGGCGTGCTCGCCTCGGCGATGGACTCCGCAGCGGGGTACGCGGCGTTCACGCTCATGCCCGCGGGCTCGGGCGTGGTCTCGGTGGAGTTCAAGGTGAACCTGCTCGAGCCGGCGCGTGGCGAACGCATCGAGGCGCGGGCCCGGGTCGTGCGCTCGGGGCGCACGCTGTCGTCGGTCGCGGCCGAGGCGTGGGCCCTCACCGGGAGCGACGAGCGCCTGGTGGCCACGTTGAGTGGCACGATGCTGTGCCTCGTCGGGCGCGGGGTGAGCGGGTAGGTCGCCGCTGTGACGCAGGTCACAGTGCTCGCTCGATCAATCGGCTTCGGGCCACACCCCGAGCGCACGAATGTCCTCAGGCAGCGACGCGACACCCGCCAGGCTCACCGCGTGAAGGCCCTCCGGCGCGCCCGGCGTGACCTCGATTCTCCAGCCGTTCATCTCGAGCCGCGTGGCGCCGTTCGGAGTGACGCTCGGCAACGCGCCCAGCAGGTCGCCGAGTTCCAGCGCCGTAGTGGGCACGTTCTCGGCCCGAATGCGCACGACGGCCACTCCGCTCGCGCCGTTCGCGTGCGTCGTGGCCTGCGCCGAGCCCGGAACGCGGCGGTCACGTGACGAGCGGTCCGCGATCCAGAACGGGAGTCGGCGTGACTCGGGCAGCAGGAGCTCCCAAGCGAGCCTTTCGCCACCTCGCCGCACGCGCGACATGGGAACCGGTCCCGCGGCGGCGTGGCCTGCGCGCCTGAGATCCGCCGCACGCGCGAGGAGTGCGGCCGTGCACAGCGCCCAGTCTCCCACGCCATCCGGCCCCGCCATCGTGGGCAGGAACCGGCGTGCGATGGCCGACACGCCCTTGAGGTGCCGTTCCCAGGCGGACGTTCCGGACCGCGCGCGCCACTCCTCGCGTGCCGCCGGATCCCGAGCGGCGAGAAGTTCGAGGTAGCTCCCGTCGGCAAGACCGATCAACGCGTTCTCGGTGGGGACGGCGTCGTGCCGGCCACCCGGCGTCACGGTGAAGCTCGCGGATCGGAACAGGACCTCGGCCTCGGCCAGGCGCGGTACCACGATGACGACATGGTCGAGCGAGTCCATGCCCTCACTCTATCCCGCGCGCGCCACTGCGCTGGCCATACGAACGGCCGCCCCCTTGCGAGGGCGGCCGTCGAGGGATGTCCGGTCGAGCGGATACTCGGGGCTCATGGCCCCGACTGGCGACAGGGGTTCTTCGAGTGCCCCATGTGCGTGAGTCGCGCGGCGGAGAGTTCATAAGAGCCCGCCAATGCATGAACGGTCAATCTCAAACTGGCGGGAGCGCGCGATTTCCCAAGCACTTGCGCGGCAGCGCCGCCCGCGTGCCACTGCACTCGGCGGTCGCGGGCCGAGGCGAGCAAACCACGCGAGGCTATGGCCGGCAGCGGGTTAGCCGGTCCAAGACACCGCGACCGGGGGGTCAAGCGTCGACCTCGGACTGCCGATGACAACGCTGTCTCGCCGGCCCATGGAATTCGGGCCGCGGTATCGAAGCGTGTCACCTCACGGCCGAGCTCTCCAGGGAATCCCCATGCCCGCGACCCCCACGACGAAACGCGAACCGCTCGAGGCCGGGCCCGTGCGCCGCGTGGTGCATTCCCTGCTGGCGCTCGCGGGCTGGGTGGTGTTCGTCTACTGGTGGTGGCTCGTGTTCCGGCGCGTCAACGCGACCGAAGTGCGCTACACACTGTGGTTCATCGCCATCGCGCTCGTCGTGATCGTGTTCGTCACCATGCTGTGGGCGGTGCACAACGTGCGGCTGTTCCGTAAGCGCGGGCCGCGAACGCAGCCGCGACTGGTGCGAGAGGATTTCTCGCACGACACGGTCGGCCGCCCCGTGAACATGCCCGCGGTGCCGACGGACTGTCTCACTGCCGGGATCATCGTCGTGCGCATCGAAGGCGACGCAAAGGTCTACCAGCCCATCGCCGTACGCGCGGTCACACGGCGACACGAATCACCAAGGGCGGCCTCGTGAGGGCGTCCATCCTCGACTTCCTGGGCGTCGTGCAATCCCACCCGCTCTACTGGATCTCGCTGCTGTTCTTCGCGATCTATCCCGTGCTGAGCGCGATCACCTGGGTGACGACCGGCCTTCACTTCTACCTGCGCCGCGAGCGCGGCGAGGAGCTCGTGGACTCCCCGCCCATGATGGCTCACTACCCCAGGGTGAGCGTGCTGATCCCCGCGTTCTGCGAGGGCAAGGTGATCGCGGAGACGCTCAAGTCCGCGACCCTGATCGACTACCCCGATTTCGAGATCGTGGTCGTGGACGACGCGTCCACGGACGATACGAGGGAGGTGGTCACGGCGTTCGCGGAACGCGGCGAGGTGCGGCTCATCGCCAAGGAACGCAACGAGGGCAAGGCCATGGCGTTGAACGACGCGCTGCCCTGCCTGCGCGGCGACATCGTGCTCATCATGGACGCCGATGCCATGCCGGACCCGCAGATCCTGCGCTGGATGGTGCCGCACTTCGAGTCCGCGCGCGTCGCGGGCGTCACCGGCAACCCGCGCGTCTATAACCGCGTCTCTTTCCTGTCCCAGCTCCAGCTCGTGGAGTTCACTTCCATCGTCAGCCTGCTGCGTCGCGCACAGCGGATCTGGGGCCGAATCCTCACCATGTCCGGCGTGGTGGGTGCGTTCCGCCGCTCGGCGATCATCGACGTGGGCTGCTACAGCCCCGAGATGGCCACCGAGGACATCGACATGACGTGGAAGCTGCAGGGTGCTTCGTATGACGTGCGCTACGAGCCGCGCGCCGTGGTGTGGATGCGCGTGCCGCCGACGCTGCCCTCCCTCATCCGCCAGCGCCGGCGCTGGGCGCTGGGCCTGGCGCAGGTGACGCGACGCCACTCCCGCATGCTGGTGACGTGGCGCAATCGACGGATGTGGCCGGTGTTCTACGAGGCGATCCTGTCGATCCTGTGGGCCTACTGCTTCGTCGTGCTCACGTCGCTGTGGGTGCTGTCCTACTCCATGGGCGTTCCCCCCGTGGGCGCGTCGCCGATCCCGAACTGGTGGGGCATGATGATCGGCACGCTCTGCCTCACGCAGCTCCTCACCGGCGTATTGCTGGATTCGCGTTACGACCGGACGCTCTTGCGCCACTACCCGGTGGCGGTGGTCTATCCCATCGTCTACTGGATGCTGATGAGCGTCATCACGGTGGTCGCGACGCCCGCCGGGCTGCTGGGCCGTCTCTCGCACGGCCGCGTGACACTGTGGAATACCGAGCGATGAGCACGCTTCGTTCGCGAAGGCTCAGCCGCACCGTCGCGGCGTTCGCGCTCGTGGTGGCCGGCCTGTCGTGCGCCGCGAGCGCGCTGGCCGCGCCGGCCAAGCGCCCCGCCGCGGCGAATCGCCCTGCCGCTCCGGCCGCGCCCGTTGCAGCGGCCGAGGCCCCGGCGCCCGCGCCGGCTCGCGACCTATGGCGCGAGGCCCGGGACCTCGCGAGCCGCGGCGAGCCCGATTCGGCGCTGGCGCTGATCCGACCCGTGGTGTCACGTGACACGGCGGCGTTCGACCTTCGTTGGCTCGAGGCCGGCCTCACTGGCGATGCCGGCCGGTCCGCCGAAGCCGTCCAGCTCTACGAGCGGCTTTCCGCCGCGTTCCCCGGTCGCGCCGCGGAGCTGCTGGGTGACCTGGGCAAGGAGCGGCTGCGCTCGGACGATCCGCGGGGCGCTTCGCGCGACCTGCGCGCCTGGCTCGCCGAACATGTGGACGACGAGTCGGCGCGGCGGCGTTTGGCGCTGGCGCTGGCGCGCTCGGACAGCCTTGACGCGGCGCTCATGGCGTACGCCGCGCTGCTCGCGGAGCATCCGGAGGATACGGAGCTGGCGCTCGATCGTGCCCGCGTGCTGGGCTGGATGGGCCGCCACCGGCAGGCGATCGTCGCCTATGCCGCCGTGCTCGAACGCGAACCGCAGCTCGAGTCCGCCGAACTCGGACTTGCGAAGAACGAGAACTGGCTCGGCCGTCACCGCCGTGCGACACGTCGGCTGGAGGCCCTGGTCGGGCGAGGGAACGCCGATGCCGAGACGTGGAAGGCGCTGGCGTTCGCGCGCTACTGGGACGACGATCCGGACGGCGCGCTGCTCGCGCTCGAGTCCCACCGCGCGCTCGAGCCCGAGGATCGCGAAGCGAAGGACCTGGCGGCGCGCATCGCGCGTGAGCACGCCTCCAACGTCGAGCTCGGCCACGGCTTTGGCCAGGACAGTGACGATCTGACCGTATCGAGCCCGTCCGTCCAGGTGTCGTGGCCACTCGCGCGCAACGCGGCCGCGAATGTGGGCTGGCGGCAGGACCTGACCGAGGATGGGGTCGGCACGAATGACGTCATGCAGCTCACGGCCGGCGTGCGCTACCGTTTCGCGCCCGCGCTGACCACGTACGCGACTGGCAGCACGCTCACCTGGAAGAACGGCCCTGGCGCCACGCGCGGTGGCGAGGCGGGCATCGTGCTCCGGCCGATGGACCACGTGCGTTTCGAGGTCGTGGCGGGCCGCGAGCCCGTGCTCACCCGCGTCTCGCTCGAACGGGGCATCTCGCTCCTGTCCTGGATCAGCACGGCGGACTGGGACGTCTGGCCGCGTGTCGCGCTACACGCGGACGCGCGCGCGGGCTCCTACAGCGACGGCAACCGCTCGGAGCGCACATCGGCATCGGGGCGCTGGCAGGTGCTGGACGCTCACCGCTGGGACGTGACCGGGCTGCTTGGCGTGGAGCAACTGAACGTTCACGCGGACCTCGACCACGGCTACTACGATCCGGACTTCCACCGCGAGTGGGGTCCTGGAGTCGAGGTCGAATGGCACCCCGCGGCGCGATGGGCCGTTCGGGGCACGGGCAAGACGGGATGGCAGCGAGACAAGGACAGTGTCGCCGAACTGTTCTATGGACTGTCCGGGCGCGCACGCTGGCGGCCCACGGAGGATTGGGACGTGGCGATCGAAGGCGGCAAGGGCGACTCGAATCTGCAGAGCGCGGCGGGCTACCGGCGCTCGTGGGTTCACTTCTCCGTCTCGCGAGCGTTCTAGTGAACCGCGCTCGCGCGCTGGCACTTGCACTGGGCGTGGCGCTCGTCGCCGCGCCACCGCTGACCTACGCCCAGCACACTC